>USIY01000166.1 GCA_900554845.1 uncultured Bacteroidales bacterium
TCTCGTGGGCTCGGAGATGTGTATAGAGACAGATTCTCTGTATCCTAATTATTGGAATACATTAGGCAATCCTCCTTTTAGCTTCCCAACAAATGTAGGAGGTCAATCGGAGGTTGTGTTTAGTCTTACTAATTTCATGGGCATGATGGGTGTGTTAGGTGATTATCAGCATATTTTCAGATTCCATGTAAAAGATGCAAACGGTGAAGTTAACAAGGATCTGATTCTCCAATTCTAATTCAAGAGCAATGAAAACAGTAGAAAAGTATATAATACTTCCGTGTGCCATCTTTGGAGTCGCGGCGTTGCTCCAGAGTTGCGCGAGTGAATCTCCGTTCGGGGAAGTTGGCGAGGGCACTCTCTCCATCAATACTGAAATCAACGGCGAGACCCATAAGACACGTGCCGGCGAAGAAAGCGGTACGCTCCCTAATTTAACGGAACTTCAGGAAAAGTGCGTTGTGTTCTTAGAGAACAGCCGCGGCGTGATGCGTAAATATAAGGGTGTGGCAAACATCCCTTCAAGAATCAATCTGTCGACAGGAGCTTATGTTTGCAATGCATGGACGGGTGACTCTGTGTCCGCCTCTTTTGACAGCAAGTTTTATCGCGGGCAGCAGGATTTCCAGATCACAGAGGGGGGCAACACGTCTCTGACAGTGAAATGCAATATCGCGAATGTTGTAGTCTCCGTTGACGGAGCTTCCGTGACCGACACCGGTTTGAAGGATTCGAAAATCACTTTCTCCACTCCTCGGGGATCGCTGGAATTCGACGAGACTATGTTCGATAACAAGAAAGGTTATTTCATGACGCCTTCTCCCGAAACTAAGGATAAGGATCCGGAGAAGTATGCCGCCAATACTACGGTGACTGTCAAAATAGAGGGCACCACCGCCGACGGGAAAGCATATTCCAAGGAATCTAAAATAGAGAACGTTCAGCGGGCACATGAATATCAGGTGCAGCTTACGGCCGACAAGCCCACTATAGGCGAAGGCGGTGCGCTGATTCAGATAGTGATCAAGGACATTCCTATTATTGAGGACACCGTAGAGGTTTTTCCCGCGCCGGTAGTAAAGGGATATGGTTTTGACATAGCCGATCAACTTGTCAACACAGACAATACGTTTACTGATCAGAAACTCTATATTTGTGAATACAAGGGAATTGGTAGTGCGAATGTAATGTTCAGCGACAATTTCAATGTCGCATCGGGCAATTTGTTCGACAACAATTACGTGACTGAGCTCGGCAATAATGGCATCATAGTGGAGCGTACTGAAAGTAAGGCTGCGGACAGCGGTGAGAATGTTTATGAAATATTCATGACTCTTCCGGCCTCTTTCCTCAATGGTCTTGTATCGAGTCCAACGTCATATATTGTGACCATAACAGCCACCGATTCGCGCAATCTGACCACCACATCGGCTCTTCGTATCGCCAACAGTGTGGAGGCTATAGAAAAAATAGACGATGTTATAGCCGATCCTGCGCCGGATGTAAATACAGATCCGATGGCCATTCTTGCTACGACGGCAATCCTCACAGGCACGCTTTATAATGAAGATGCTTCTGATTATGGTTTCAAATATCGAAAGACCGGCGAATCTGTATGGAAAACAGCCTCGGCTAATGGAGCTACCGGTGCGCCACGTCGTACACGCGCAGCCGGTAAACCATATACTGTTAAGCTGACTGGTCTGGAAGCGGGCACTACTTATGAGTACATGGCTTTTGCCGATGAATTCGAATCCACGAGCATCCAGACATTTACAACCGAAGCCAAATACGTGATCCCCAATGCTTCAATGGAGGAATGGAGTACCTATGGAAGTAAAAATATTGTGTTCCCGGGATTAGGTTCCGATCCGACAGTCTGGGATTCAGGAAACGAGGGGGCCGCAATAGCTTCAGAAACACTCACAAACAAAAGTGAGGATATGAAACATTCCGGTACATATTCCGCAAGACTTGAGTCAAAGTATGTGATGAATCTCAAGATGGCCGCCGGCAATATATTCATGGGTGATTTTGTCAAAATAGACGGTATGGATGGAGTGCTTGCCTTGGGACGTCCATATAATGGCTCGCACCCCACAAAATTGCGGGTATGGGTAAATTATCGGCCGAGTACTGATATAAAAGGAAGCGGAGCAAGCAATTATTTGCCGGAAGGGATCGATAATGGTCAGATATATGTAGCCTTGACAGATGAACCAATAGAGATTCGTACTAAAAAGAGTAATCAAAAGTTATTCTCCACGGATGATCCACATGTATTGGCTTACGGACAGGTGACATGGACCGGTAATTTCGGTCCTGACGGTACACTTCAACAAGTGGAGATTCCTATTGAATACTATGACCGAGCTAAAACAACCAGGGCGACTCATCTGGTGATCACCTGTTGTGCCTCAAAATTCGGTGACTTCTATGTTGGAGGTCAAGGCAGCGTTATGTATCTTGATGACTTTGAATTAGTATATGAATAGAGTCTTTTTGACCCTGCTTATTTCGATAGTTTTGACTCCGGGTTTTGTGGCCCGGAGTCAAACTGCGTTTATGCAGGACATGGGAAATCAACCGTCGGAGACCGTTGTGGCGGATACCGTGCATGTCACTCCGGCGATGATCGACTCCATACGCAACACCCGGATTGTGGAGGAGTATCACCGCGAGATGGAATCCGTGGTCCTGGTCCCCAAAGGACAATGGATTGCCGGTATCTCGTTCGGCTACAATCAGTCGAATCAGAATTCCTATCAGTTCCTTGTGCTTGAGGATATCAAGTCCGACACCTATTCCGTGCAGGTCAACCCGAAACTGCTTTATGCCTTCAAGGACGATATGGCCGTGGGCGTGAAGTTCGGTTACACCCGCTCCATGATGAAGCTGGAGAACGCCGACATTGTGTTGGGGGCGGACACGGAATACAACCTGGACCATATCTATTCGCTGTCGCACAACTATTACGGCACGCTTCTCTACCGCAACTATTTCAGCCTGGGGCGCACACGGCGCTTCGGCATCTTCAACGAAGTGCAGCTGCAGTTCGGAGGGGGACAGTCCAAACTTACGCGCGGCACCGGCGAATCGCTGACGGGAAATTACGAGACCAATTTCCAGACAAGCGTCGGCATCATGCCGGGAGTGGTGGTGTTCCTCAGCAATTATTCAGCCATTGAACTGAATATCGGTGTACTTGGTTTCAGCTACCGCAAGACCAAATCCATAAAGGATCAAGTCTACGTGTCGCACCGCAAGTCGCAGTCGGCAAACTTTCGTATTAACCTGTTCTCCATTCAGTTCGGAGCCGCTTTCTATCTATGATCATGAAATCAGCAGTTAAAAAGCTTATTGCAGCCGCGGCGCTGGTGGCGTCGGCTGTATTCCCGGGAATGGCGGCGCAGGACACTGATTCGGTGGCGCAGCCCGACGGAAAGTATTTCTATATACCGGATTCGCTGCAGAATGATGTGATAAGGCTGTTGCGCGGACATTCGCGTGTGGTCTATGACAATCTGAACCGTGACGAATCGGAGATGACCCTGCACAAGGGCGACACCATTCCCGTAGTGATGAAGTCGCGCAACCTCGGACGCTATGACCGTGGCCTTTCGGCTTTGCTTTACGTGCCGAAAGGGGAGTGGTCGTTCGGTCTGACAGTCAGCTACGGAAGTCTTTCCACCGACAAGCTCGAGGTGTTCGACCTGCTCAGCGACATCAACATCGGTGCGCACGCTTTCAGCATCAAGCCATATCTGCAGTATGCCGTTCGCAACAATGTGGCGGTTGGACTGCGGTTCGGTTACTATAATGCCAAGGGGGCGATCGATTCGTTTAAGGTGGACATCGACGACGACATGAACTTCAACCTCAACGACATTGTTTACAGGGCCGAGTCTTACAGTGCCTCGTTGTTCGCCACACAATATATAGGCCTGACGCGTCAGGGTCGGTTCGGAATCTACAACGAGGTGGAGCTGGGCTTCAGTTCTGGCCAGAGCGATTTCCAGCGGCCCTACGCCGGAGAGGCGCGCAACACGCGCACCACATGGATGGAAGGTCAGCTGAACTTCTCGCCCGGCGTGCAGATGTTCCTGATGAAGAACGTGTCGTTCCATATATCGTTCGGCGTGTTCGGATTCAGCCTGCGCAATGAGAAACAGTCGGAAGACGGTGTCAGCACGGGCAACCGCACCACTTCCGGCGCAAATTTCCGTTTCAATCTTTTCAATATCAATTTCGGTATCGGAATCCATATCTGACGCTGAATACGATACTCAAGAAACAGCAAAATGCAAAAGCATAATAAATGGGCGTGGATCATGACGGCGGCGATATTGTTGCTGTCGGCGGCGGGGTGTATCAAGAATGACCTCCCTTATCCCCGCATCAATCTGAAAATAACTTCGCTCGTGGCCGAGGGGGAGCTGAGAGCCTCCTATATCGACTCGGTGTCGCAGGAAGTGACGGTATATCTAAAGGAGTACGTGGACATAGAGCATGTCCGGTTCTCGGAAATTACTTATACACCTGGCTGCAGCTGCGACACCAACCTGTTGGTGGGCTCCTACAACCTGACGAAGCCGATGACTGTAACACTGAGCCTTTATCAGGATTATAGGTGGAAAATCAGTGCTGTCCAGGATATAGAGCGTTATTTTGAGGTGGACGGTGAGGTCGGTGCGAGCGTGATCGATCCTGCGGCTCACCGGGTGGTGGTGCATATGCCTTCCGGTACCGATCTGCATAATCTGACATTGGTGCGCGCCAAGCTTGGGCCTTCGGGTGTGTCGGAATATACTCCCGCGTTGCTTCCCGGCAAGATCGACCTCTACAATCCGATGGAAGTGACAGTGTCTTATTGGGACCATGAGGAAAAATGGACCATCTACGCCGAAATTACTGATCAGATAGTCAGTACGTCGCGTGTTGACGCATGGTCGCAGGTGATCTGGGCTTACGGCGACGGTCCTGCGGACGTGACCAACGGATTCCAATACCGCAAGAGCGGTGACACGGACTGGACGGACGTCCCGGCTCAGGCGGTGACGCAGACACAGGGCTCCTTCTCATGCCACATCGACCATCTTGAACCATTGACGGATTATGAAGTGCGCGCCGTTTCGGGTGAGAATGCCGGAAGCATTGTCTCTGTCACTACTCAGGCCACAAGGGTGATTCCCAACGGTGACTTCGAGAACTGGCATAAGACCACGAGAGGAATGTGGTGCCCGTGGGCCGAGGACGGCGAGTCTTTCTGGGACACCGGCAATACCGGAACGATGACTCTCGGCACCAACAATACCGAGCCTTCCGACCATACGCCCACAGGATCCGGCCAGGCGGTGCTTATGAACACTCGTTTCGTGGGTATCGGAGTGATCGGAAAGCTTGGAGCGGGTTCTATCTTCACGGGTGTGTTTGCCAAAGTGGACGGCACCAACGGTATCCTTAACTTCGGACGGCAGTGGAATCTCCGCCCCACCAAGCTTAAGGGTTATTATCAGTATCAGGGTGTTGACATTGACTATGCCTCCACTGAAT
>USIY01000167.1 GCA_900554845.1 uncultured Bacteroidales bacterium
GCATCGACGCCGGAAATTTCATCGAGACCGACATCGACAACGAACTGATGCGTTTCAACTCCGACGACACACCCCTGATGAACCTTATGCTGAAAGCAAAGCGCGTAAAGGTGAGCAGTCCCGAAGTGGATCATTATATGATCGACGAACCACGTAGCTTCGTAGTCACCTCCGACAAAATACCTGGAGGAACAGCGCAGAGCGTACTGTACCTCGATGCCGCCGACCAGTCGTTGCTACGTCCCTGCACCACACTGCTGCTTCCAGAAATCGACGGATACGACATCTCGGGAAGCACTCTCACTCCAGGAAAGGCGCTGATGCTCTATGTGGTTGGTATAGACAACGCCACCAACAATCCGGTGGTGCGCCCGGTCAACGGCAAAAAGGAGAACAGCGCCGAGGAAATCAGCAAGCTCCCGGCGATTCCCCAGGGCTCCAAATGCGTGATCCTCTCCAATTCACTGAGCGAGACTCAGAAAACCGTCGACCCGGAAATGATCGTTCCTCAGCCCACGCGCATATACCTTCAGAAACGCGGCATGAACCAGGTGGTGAGCGACTACTTCGAGAGCCAGCGCAAGCACGTGCCATTCACCAAAGCCATTCTGGCCGAACAGGCCATCGCCAACTTCAAAGTTCGCGGAAACCGTACGCTTTGGGCCGGCCGTCCCGGAAAATTCAAGATAAACGTTGACGGAATGGGCCTGCAGTATGTGTACTGCACCGAAGGCATCCGCTGGCAGTTCAAACGCGAGCTGCAGCATGAAGGGAAATGGACCGTCGAGAAGATTATCGCTATGGCCAAGATGTTCTTCACCGGCGAGGACGTACCGAAAACCGCGCTACTGCTTGCCGGAAAGAACCTTCTGGAACAAATACAGTGCATAGACTACAGCAAGCACCCCGAAATACAAATAACCACCAAGACCAACAGCGCCGGCTGGACAGTCACCAACTTCCACACAGTCTTCGGTGACATCGAGATCAAACGCGAGCCGACATTGGACCGCCTTGGCTGGAGCAACTCCGGGGCGCTGATCGGAGAGAACAGGCTGGTGCATTACGTCTACAGCTCCGAACACAGTTTCAGCGACCGCGTGGAGGGACAGGAAGCCACTCGCAACGGCATTCTGATCTGGGACGCATTGGCACTTAAAGGGAGCTGCCATATATGGATCGACGGCGAAGGCACCGAAACAAGCACCGACACCACGCGGTTCGTGCTCTGGCAAAGCGAAACGGCTCCGGAGGGAGTGGAAGGTTCCGTCTACTATCTGATGTGCGACTGCCCCGAAATCAACGAGAAGGCCCGCTCGGGACAATACTGGATCTACACCGAGGAAACGTGGAAACCATGGACCGGCGAAGCATCGGCATAAATTGAACCCACTGACTTACAATGACTGAAATGGACAAAAACAAGAACAACACGAAGACAGGTGCGCCGGAAGCCGGCCGGCGCACCTACGGTGTCAAACTTATGGAGTGGCACGCACTGATTCCGGCCGGTTTCGGCGTGGTCCGCATACGGTTCACCGGCGGAGCTTATTCGGGATATGGCCAAAAACCCGCCACTTACACCACGGACAATCCTGTGATAATTAAACTTATAGAAGAGTCCTCCTACTATAAGTCGGGAATGATATTCAAGATAAGATGAAGATCAAGACAAGCGCGTTGGTCCGGAGAGCCATAATGCTTCTGGACGAAGACATGGAGGAACTCGATCTTGCACAGACCTACGGCGATCCGGGCATGGAATTACGCAAGCTGGCGTCGGAGCTTACGGAAGAGGCATTGACCAAGACCTTCCTTGAAGCCGATACAGAGCTTATCGACGAAAGCAAGACCCTTGACACTTCATATATAGTGGCGAATCATGACGGCACTGCCGACATTCCGCTCCCCGACGACTGGCTCAGGCCTGTTGAAATCAGAATCAACGGCGACAAGTGCGTTCTGCACGACTACCGCGACCCTATTCCCGTGACACGCGATCTCACCCTTCCGGGAGCCCGCCTCCGCCACATCGACGGACGACGCGCCCTTCATGTCGAAGGAATGGGACGCGGAGGAATATCGGTGGAATATCTGCCCCGCCCGGACACCTCCGGAGCGACTGTATGGATTCCCGCAGGCCTCGTGAACGACGCCGCCCGACAGCTTGCCGACATGGTCAAGGCTATCATAACATCATGACAATTTTTTGACAAATGAATGAACACAGGGTACAATTAAAGGCGGCATTGGGACTGATTGTAGTTGGCGCGGGGCTGCTTATCGCCGGATTTCTGGTATCACCGACCGGTCAGGTACACAATTCTGTCCTGGTGGCCTTCGGCGAGATACTGACTTTCGCGGGATCGATATTCGGCATAGATTACAAATACAGAGTAAACGACAAAGAAACCGACAACAAATGAGAAAGATCACAAAAATAATACTTCATTGCACCGCGACACCCGAAGGGCGCGAGGTCACGGCGGCTCAAGTGGACTCATGGCACAGGCAGCGGGGCTTCAGGTGCATCGGCTACCATTACCTTATAGGTCTCGACGGAACCGTGACCGCCGGACGCCCCGTGGATGAAATGGGAGCCCATTGTCTGGGCCATAACTACGAAAGCGTCGGCGTATGCTATGTAGGAGGACTGGACCGCGACACGAAGCTTCCCAAAGACACACGCACCCCAGCCCAAAGAAAAGCGTTGCGCCAGCTCGTGGCCGATCTGCTGAAGCGCTATCCCGGCGCCACTGTCCACGGACATCGCGAATTCGCCGCTAAGGCATGTCCCTGCTTCGATATCGCCGACATCTGACAACAAGTGGACTCTCAGGTAAAATTTTTATAAAACATACTCAAAAGCAAGTCGTTTCGTTATTTAACTAATGAAACGACTTGTTTTTGCCACAAATAACGAACATAAGCTCCAGGAGGCCCGCGCCATCCTTGGAGACAGCATGCAGTTGATTTCCCTGAAGGAAATCGGTTGCCATGAAGACATACCCGAGACCCAACCCACCATCGAAGGCAACGCGCTTCAGAAAGCCCGCTATGTGCACGAGCATTACGGCGTGGACTGTGTGGCCGACGACACCGGACTGATGGTGGACGCTTTAGACGGAGCACCCGGTGTCCATAGCGCACGTTACGCCGGTCCCGGCCATGACTCTCAGGCCAATACGGAAAAGCTGCTGAAAGAAATGAATGGGATCGACCGCCGGGACGCACATTTTTCAACGGTTCTGGCGCTGGTCACCGACAAAGGGGAACATACTTTCGAAGGCCGTGTTGACGGCAGCATCGCCACAGAGCCATCCGGAGAAGGCGGCTTCGGATACGATCCCGTGTTCATTGCCAAAGAAACCGGACTAACCTTCGCCGAGATGGATCCCGAGGCCAAGAACGCCATCTCCCACCGGGGCCGTGCCTTCCGCATATTCCGCGACTGGCTTACAAAAATGACCGTAATAATCCTGACGCTCGCCGCGGGCCTTACAGCAGACGCGGCGCAGTGGAGACAGCACATGTCGTACGACGGAAATACCCTCCGTATAATCGAATCGCCGGATTACACATATTTCATGCCGCTTAAACAACAGTACATACCCACCTCAAACAATGCCCGGCACCGTTACGGTCAACTGTACCGTTACGACAAGGAGAACGACGAATGGAAGTGGCTCAACGCCACCAACGGACTCTCAGAGAGCATCGTGGCATCGGCGGCTTATGACTTCAAGAACAATCTTCTGGCCATAGGATATGACACCGGCAACATCGATCTCTTGCATGACGACGGCACCAAGGTGAACGTCCCCGGACTGAAAGCCGCCGGGAGCAACGCGTCGCCCGACATCGTAGACATGAATTTCGACGAATCCGACGGCGACCTGTGGATAGCCACCGCCACCGGCTATGTGCGCGTCGACCCGATGAAGGGGGAAGTGGTGACCTCCCGCAATTACGGCCGTGAGGTCCGGTCTGTGGCCAAAATCGGAGACATCCTTCTGGTGGCCACACCCGAAGGATTGCTCTACGGCAACGAACGCAGCGGCGACACAGGGAGTTTCAAAGCCGTGGCAAACGCCGGGGACAAGCAGTTCCTGCGTTTGATACCAATGGGTGACCGCGTGTACGGACAATATTACAAAAGTTACGGGAATAATCTGGTGGGTTACATTGTTTTAAACGACGGGGCTCCCCGTTTCATCCAGACATCCACGGGGTCTGAATACTCGCTGGAACGTGGCAAGGACTGTATCGTCACCTCTGGACGGAACGGCGCACGCCATTATGACAGGAGCGGAAATATAACGGAAACGCCACTTCCTTCGGCAATAAAGAACCATAACCCCGAAGGGGCGAGTCTGGACGGCAAGACATGGTGGTTCTCTGCCGGACGGCTCGGATATTCGCGCATGTCCCTGCCTGACAACGGGGCCGAATGGACTGTTACCATGAGCAATTTCTTCCCGGACGCCGCGACAGCCTTCAAATGCGTGGGGATGGAAGTGCATCCCGAATATGGATTGATGATTCGCAACCACGGATTCGAACAAGGATTCGCAAAATCTCTTTTCACCACTCCCGACCTTATATGCGCGCTACGGGACGGCGAATGGAAACCCCTTTCGATACAATACACTGACCGGAGTCCAGTCTACGACAAGGAGTTTTTCGTCAACAATCCCATGGGACTGGCGATCGATCCTAAGAACACGAACCATATATACTGCGGCTCGAACGAGAACGGCCTGTTCCGTCTGAATCTGGAGAATCCGTCGGAATCCCTGCGAATCGGACGCGTCAATGACGCGGCTGTAGGGATGTCCGGATTCATTCCTGTGACGGAAGTTATGAAGGTGTGGGACCAGTCATGCTGTTTCAGCACCCCGGTGTTCGACGCTGACGGAACTCTATGGGTGTCCTTCCTGAACACCAACTCCAACAAAGCGGAGCTCTGGTACTGGGCAGCCGCCGACCGCCTCGCATCCACATCATCAGCCGACTACAGGCCGATGAAGAAAATGATATTCAGTGAAGTAGTACCCTCAGGCGACACCCACATACTTCCCCTCTCCACTCCTACCCGGTTGGTTTTCCACACCAGCAAAGCAGAAAGTCCCATAATCGTTCTGGACCACAACGGCACCCTCGACAATACCGCCGATGATGTGCGCCGTTCAATCACGGAGCTTGTGGACCAGGACGGCACGAAGTTCAATTACGGCAACGTCAATTCCCTTTATGAGGATCCTTCCACAGGACGGGTATGGGTGGCGTGTTCGCAAGGGGTGTTCAACTTCAGTCCCACCGAGACTCTGAAAGGCAACAATTCGGTGCGTCGCGTGAAGGTGGACCGCAACGACGGCACCAATCTGGCGGATTTGCTTCTTGACGGCGCGAACGTGACTCGGATCGTAACGGACCCCTCGGGCAAAAAATGGTTCGCGACTCTCGGCGCCGGCATCGTGGTGACATCC
>USIY01000168.1 GCA_900554845.1 uncultured Bacteroidales bacterium
CACTTGGCTCCTCGGAGCCGTTAACAAACTCTCAAAAAATAACCGAAGTATTGTAAATAAAACTTATAAACTATGTCAAGAAATGTTTCAAACGGTTTGATAAGCCGATATTGGTGGATACCGGTAATTACAGGTATCATCTCCATTGCGTTCGGAATCTGGTGTCTGTGCGATCCTTCGCAGTCCCTGCCTGTGCTGGCATATTTGTTCGCGGGCGGTATGGTTGTGGCGGGTGTGCTGAACTGTAGTTTTGCTTTTGTCAACACTTCTGTCTATTCGGGATGGGCGTGGAGCCTGTTCCTTGGGATTCTTGAGCTGATAGCCGGTATCTGGATGTTCTTCATTCCCGTTCCGGAATTGACGGTAATGTTCATGTATATCATAGGAATATGGATTCTGGTGGTTTCAATCAACGGATTCGTGGAATGCTGCACAATGGCGCGTTACAACATGTGGTACGTCCTGTTTATGGTTATTCTTTTGTTCTGTTCCGTCGCCTTCTCGATCATTCTTCTCTGCAATCCTATCCAGAGCCTGTATATCGAATGGATATGGATCGGTCTTAGTCTGCTGACATTCGGTATTTACCGTATCGCTTTCGGATGTTCCATGAAAAACCTTGGGAAATTCACGGGAGGCGTTCTGTAAAAAAATCGTAATAAAACCTAAAATACACCCGGGAGTATACTATTCCCGGGTTTTCTATGTTTAAACGTAAGCAACATAAATTAATACTCATATTTCGATCGGACTTTACTAATGACGACCCTCCATTTTAACATTGTTAAAGGAATAACGAGAATAATTTGTCAAAATAGTGTCAATGATATTGTCATACTTGACGTAATTTTGCATCCGAGAAACTCAAGAGGGACAAAAACCTGCATGAAAAGCTCAGAAATCTTATAAAAAGCATTTACAAAACAATTAACAATAACAAATTTAATTCCTGATGAGAACGATTTTCAAGCGTGTGATGCGCGGATTGTTGGCCATGGTGCTATGCGGCACCTCGACGGCGGCAATGGCGCAGGTGGCAGTGCACGGCACCGTCATTGACGACACCGGTGAACCGGTGATTGGCGCTACCGTTATGGAGAAAGGAGTCCCCGGTAACGGCGCGGCCACCGACATCGACGGTAAGTTCCAGTTGAATGTGAAGAGCAACAAGGCTTCATTGGTGGTTTCCTACGTTGGTATGACGACACAGACCTATGAGCTGAAAGGACAGACCGACGTTACTATCCGACTTAAAGAAGACGCCGCCGTGCTGAGCGAGGTGGTTGTAGTGGGATACGGTACGCAGAAACGAAGCGACGTGACCGGCTCGGTTGCATCGCTGTCCGAGGACCAGATGCGGCAGAGCATCGTGACCAACGCCGACCAGATGCTCCAGGGCAAGATGGCCGGTGTGCAGGTCACAAGCAACTCCGGTGCCCCCGGCGGTGCTACGTCGATCCGTATCCGCGGTGCAAGTTCGTTGAACTCTTCCAATGAACCTCTTTATATTATAGACGGTGTGCCCATGAGCGGCAATAATACTATAGCCGGTTTCGACTGGATGGGCGGATCTAACGGACAGACCACCGTCAACCCGTTGGCATCGATCGCTCCGAGCGATATCGTAAGCATCGACGTGCTAAAGGATGCTTCAGCTTGTGCCATCTATGGTGCCGCGGGTGCTAACGGTGTAGTGATAGTCACCACACGCCGCGGCAAATCGGGCCATACCAACATTCACCTTGACGCTTATGTGGCATGGCAGCAGGTGGCCAAGAAGCTCGACATGATGGATCTCCGCGAATATGCCACGTATCAGCAGCAGCTGCTGGCTGAAGGGGTCCTTGGTCCGGGCAATTTCGACGAGACCTACAGCGACATCTCTCTTCTGGGTAGAGGCACCGACTGGCAGGACGAGATCTACCGTACTGCTTTCATGCAGAGCTATCAGGTAGGCCTGGATGGCGGCAATGACAAGACCCAGTACGCGGTCAGCGCCGGATGGATGGGTCAGGACGGTATCATTATCGGATCGGACTTCAAGCGTTTCAACACACGTTTCAACATCGACCAGCAGTTCAACAAATGGCTCCGTGTAGGCGCTTCTCTGGCTTACACTCGTACCGACGAGACAATTACCCGTCAGGATGGTTCCGACGGTGTGATCATGCAGGCCATGACAATGATGCCTTCAGTTCCCGTGCGTGACTTCGAAGGCAACTGGGCGGGTCCGAACACTGTCAACGGAGCCTCTACATGGAACCCCGTGGCTCTTGCTCTGGAGACAAACAATAAACTTCTCCGTCAGCAGATGCGCGGCAATTTCTACGCGAGCGTCGACTTCCTGAAGTTCTTCAACTTCCGTGCGGAATATGCTTTCGACGCTTCCCAGAATCAGAACAAATCCTTCATTCCCCGCTATCAGTTCGGTCTGGTCTCGAATGACATCAACCAGATGATGCAGCGCGAGGACCATAGCTTCTACTGGATGCAGAAGGATTACCTCACATACCATCAGGTTGTGAACGATGTTCACGACATCACCGGTATGGTTGGTTTCGAGGTTTCCAAGTCTTCTTGGAACGGAACGCAGCTCATCAAGAAAAACTTCACAAGCGACGATATCTTCGTGCTGGGTGAGGACGGAGACTTCGTAAGCAATTCCGGATGGAAGGACAACGTCACCACAGCATCTGTGTTCGCCCGTGCGAACTATGCTTACGACCAGCGTTATCTGGCGACTGTCACCGTACGTCGCGACGGCAGCTCCAAGTTCGGCCGCAACAACAAGTGGGGTACATTCCCGTCGGTGGCTCTTGCATGGCGCATAAGCTCCGAGAAATTTATGGATAAGGCCTACTGGCTGAACAATCTGAAGCTTCGTCTCGGTTATGGACGCGTAGGTAACAGCAACATCGACACTTACCGTTACGGTTCGGCCATGACAACGATGCTGACACCCGGCGGCACGGCTTATTATCCTCTCAATCTCGCCAACCCCAATCTGAAATGGGAGGCGTCCGAGCAGTACAATATCGGCCTTGATTTCGCTGCTCTCGACAACCGCATCGAGCTGACTCTTGATTTCTACAAGAAACAGACCAAGGATCTTCTCATGCAGGTGTTTGTCCCCAGCTACATCGGTCCCACGGGCGACGACACATGGGGCTCGATCGCTCCTCCTTACGCAAATATCGGAAAGACATCCAACACCGGTGTCGACATCCAGTTCAACGCGCGTCCCGTCATAACCAAGAACTTCCGTTGGTTCTCAGGTATCACGCTGTCGCACAACAAGAACAAAATCGAGGCTCTTAACAACAATGACCAGGTGATTTACGGTAAGGTGGACTGGTACTCGGCTTTCCAGACCGTATCGATGTTCAAGGTAGGGCAACCCATGGGCGTGTTCTACGGATATGAAACCGAGGGCTTGTTCAAGGATGAGGCCGACATCATCGCCCATGCCACACAGACCGGCGGCAACATACCTTACGCCAACAAGATCGACAAGACATCCGGCGCATGGATAGGCGACATAAAGTTCAAGGACCGCAACGGCGACGGTGTCATCAACGACCAGGACCAGACCATAATCGGCGACCCCAACCCCGACCTGACATACGGATGGACCAACACCTTCACATGGAAAGACTTCGAGCTTAACATCGGTCTCGCGGGACAGTTCGGCGGCGATATCCTGAACTGGTCGCGTTTCCGCACCGAGGGCCTGAGCTCGATCTGGGACAACCAGGCTGCCGCTGTCCTGAACCGCGCTCAGTACGAGTTGATCGATCCGACGAAAGGGGAGACCATCGACAATCTGCGTCTGAAAGAAGGACATAACGGAATGCCCCGCTTCTCCAACCTGGACGCCAACGGCAACCAGCGTATGTCCGACCGCTGGATTGAGGACGGCACTTACCTCCGCATCCAGAACGTGTCGCTGACATGGAACGTTCCCGAAAAGTGGGCGAAGGCCTGCGCAATGCAGTCCGCGCGTATCTACTTCAATGTTCAGAATCTATATACATTCACCAAATATTCCGGTTATGATCCTGAGATCGGTGCCTATAACCAGAGCTCGCTTCTCCAGAATATCGACCGTGGACGTTATCCTACACCCCGTACATACACGCTGGGTATAAATGTTACTTTCTAATCTAACAAGAATAAAGGAAATGAAAAATATATTTTTAACCGGTGTGGTCGCGCTTGCGATGGGTGGAACGTTGGTGTCGTGCAACGACTTCCTGAACGTCGATCCCGAGGACAAGCCCGTAATGGAGACCTTCTACACAAGCCCGGAAAACTTGCGCACCACCACCATGACCCTCTATGCGTCGAAGACATGGTCCAATTTCCACATGAATTTCCAGTGGAAGATGGACATGCTGGCAGGCGACCTGTTTTATACCTATTCAGAGGAAGGCCAGTGGTATTTCGGTAACTATACCACCACCAATCCCTATATCAACGAAGGTTGGAAAGGTCTGTACAATGTGATTCTGTTCGCCAACTCCATCATCAACGACATTCCCCCTGTATGCGGAGGAACCATCACAGAGGACGACATCAAGAAGGCCACCGCCGAGGCCCGCGGCATGCGCGGCTACTGTTATTACATGCTCACCGAGGTATGGCGTGACGTTCCTATTGTGGAGAACAATTCTGAGACCATAGCCAGCGGCAAATATGAATTGCCACGCGCCACACAGGCCAGCGTATACCGTTTCGCCATGGAGGATCTGGATTACGCCGTCGAGAACCTTCCTGACCAGGACAACGATTCCTATCGTCTGGACAAACGTAAGGCACGCGCTCTGCGCGCCAAATTGGCTGTGACGATGGCCCAGCATTCCGATCTAGGCTATAACCGTGACGAACTTTACAAGAAGGCTGCCGACGACGCTCTGTTTGTAATAGAGAACACCCAGGCGCTTACCCAGATTGATTTCTCTAAATTGTTCGACGTGGAGTCCAACAACGGACCTGAATCTATTCTCGCCATTCAATGCGCTGTACAGGGTTATTCCTTCGGAAACGCCCACAATGTGGCATGGAGCCGCAGCTCCGTCATCGCCGACCAGACTTGGGGAGCCGGAAAAGGCCCGACACTCTCCCTGCAGGCTATGTACGACAAAAACGACAAGCGCCGCATGTGGACTTACATGACCAACGGAGACTATTATCCCAATCTGAACAAAGCCGGCGGGGGCTATACCTATCAGTACGTGAGCCGCGACGGAAACGGAGATGTTCTTGAGGACCGCAACGAGATGCTGGCCCATATCAAGAAATATATAATCGGAAAGGGCGCGGATTGCGACGGTAATGTCGGAATCAACCAGGACGCCGCCAACAACATCTATCTGATGCGTCTCGCCGATGTGTACCTTACATATGTAGAGGCCGTGATGGGCGCCGCCGAGAGCACTTCGGACGCCACTGCCATGAAGTATTTCAACAT
>USIY01000169.1 GCA_900554845.1 uncultured Bacteroidales bacterium
CAATGAAACAACGCATGAAGGAACATATCTCCACTATCATGAAGCGTTACAAAGGCCGAGTCAAGACATGGGACGTCGTAAACGAGACCATAGAGGACGACGGTTCATACCGGCAAAGCGATTTCTATAAGATTCTGGGCGAGGAATATATTCCTCTTGCTTTCCAATACGCACATGAGGCTGACCCGGAAGCAGAACTCGTGATCAACGACTACAGCATGAACAAACCTGCAAAGCGCGAGGCATACGTGCGCATAGTGAACGACATGAAAAAACGAGGAATCCAGGTGGATGCCATAGGAATGCAGGGACACATGGGAATGGATTACCCCGACCTTAACGATTTCGAAAAGTCAATTGAAGCCTATGCAGGCACTGGATGCAAGGTCATGATCACCGAATGGGACATGAGCGCGCTGCCAACTGTCAACACAGGAGCCAACGTCTCCGACACCGTCAACTACAACAAAATGCTCAATCCCTATCCCGACGGTCTTCCCGACAGCATTTCCGCTCTGTGGAACGCCCGTATGGACTCCGTCATGTCCATCATGCTGAAACACGCTGACCAGATTTCACGCGTCAACGCATGGGGAGTGTCCGACGGAGACTCCTGGAAAAACGACTGGCCTATGGAGGGTCGCACCGAATATCCGCTGCTCCTCGACCGTCAGTACAAAGTGAAGCCCTTCCTCGTGAAATACATTGAAGAATACAAGAATAAAACAGCAAAATAAATTCCAACGATCATGAAAACTGTCAAAAGATACCTTTTCCCGTCGGATTATATGGCCGATCCTTCGGTGCATGTGTTCAATGGAAAACTTTATATCTACCCTTCGCACGACTGGGAATGTGAGAATGTCGAAAACGACAACGGCGACCAGTACGTAATGAAGGACATGCATGTCCTCAGCACCGACGATCCTATGGAGGGACTGGTGGTGGATCACGGAAAGGCTCTTGACATCGCCGACATACCCTGGGCCGGACGGCAGTTGTGGGACTGCGACTGCGCGGAAAAGGAGGGTAAGTATTACCTGTATTTCCCACTGAAGGACCAGAACGACATATTCCGCATCGGAGTCGCAGTGGCCGACCGTCCGGAAGGCCCGTTCATTCCGTTGCCCGATCCCATTCGCGGCAGCTATTCGATGGATATATGCGTATTTGAGGAAAATGGAGAATATTACCTCTACTTCGGCGGTCTCTGGGGCGGACAGTTGCAGCGCTACAAAGACAACAAGGCCCTGGAGAACGCATACCTCCCGGAAGGTGCCGAACCGTCGTTGCCAAGTCGCGTGGTACGTCTTACCGACGATATGCTGCAGTTCGCAGAGGAGCCGAAGCCCGTGCAAGTGGTTGACGAAGAGGGCAAGCCACTTCGTGCCGATGATCCGCACCGTTTCTTCGAGGCAAGCTGGCTCCACAAGTACAACGGTAAATATTATTTCTCTTACTCCACGGGCGACAGTCACCTGTTGTGCTATGCTATCGGCGACAATCCTTACGGTCCTTTCACCTACAAGGGTGTGATCCTTACTCCGGTCGTTGGCTGGACCACGCATCATTCCATAGTTGAGTACAAAGGAAAGTGGTATCTGTTCCATCATGATTCCGTGCCCAGCGGCGGCAAGTCATGGCTACGCAGTCTGAAGGTGTGCGAAATAGAGTACGATGACAACGGTCTCATAAAGACCATAGAAGGTCAGGATTGAGACATAAATGCCATGAACAGGATATCATTATTGGCGATTGCATTGATAATCGGAGCGGTGGTGTCAGCCTCCGCTCCTTTCTCAGGGAAGCCTTTTTATGAAAAAAGAATACTGAACCACTGGGACAATCTTGACGGCACGATCGAGCGCGGTTATGCAGGACGCAGTCTATGGAAATGGGATCAGCTGCCTGATTCGGTGTCCCCGCGTTATGAGGAATACGCCCGTCTTGTATCCGGTGTCGGGATAAACGGAGTTGTGTTGAACAATGTCAACGCATCTTCTCAGATACTGTCCTCGGAGTATCTGAGGAAGGTGGCCAAAATTGCCGATGTATTCCGTCCATATGGACTTCAGGTTTATCTCTCGGCCAACTTCGCCGCCCCTATGCAGATAGGAGCGTTGCCTACGGCTGATCCCAAAGACAAGAAGGTATCGGACTGGTGGAAAAAGAAAGCGGATGAGATTTATCGTCTTATCCCGGACTTCGGAGGATTTTTGGTAAAAGCCAATTCCGAGGGACAGCCTGGTCCGTGTGATTACGGCCGCAGTCACGCCGAGGGTGCCAACATGATGGCGAAAGCAGTAAAAAAACATGGCGGAATCATTATGTGGCGTGCTTTCGTCTACTCCCCTTCCGATCCCGACCGTGCCAAACAGGCTTATGCCGAGTTCAATCCTTTGGACGGCAAGTTCGACAGCAACGTCATCGTTCAGATCAAAAATGGTCCTGTTGATTTCCAACCTCGCGAGCCGGTCGTTTTGCTCTTTTATGATCATAGCGTATGAGGCGTATGGCGTGACTGTCATATTGGGTTTCGTAAGTATCATATTTGATTTGAGAGTATCCGAAATTAGTAAGTATCCCGATTTTATCTCCTTTTCGAGTCATGAATACATATAATTCGTCATCTTCAATCGTCAGAGAGTCCTCATAGATTTCATCAGCTATTGGCGGCATAATCTGTTCTATTCCGCCCAGACGATTTCTAAAACAATCGGTTATGTTTAGAATAGGGCATTCAAGGCATATTGCGCCCCATAGTTTCGTGTGTTCGTCCTGTACAAAGAAGATGGAACGTTCCCATCGTTCAGGAATAATGGTACGATAAATGAAGTCGGTCAGCAGAACAGGAGGTGACGACAGCGAGACCAATGCCCATGCCAACCCATTAAATACCGGCACGAAATCGGGTTTATGATTTATTGCATCAAACTGAGTAAACACATCCACGAAAAATTCGGGAAGAAGCTGTTCTCCAGTGGGTGAGACAAGTCCTACAAATCCATTTCCACCCGATTTGTGAGGACGCCAGTCGTATCTGCTGTTATATAACTCAAGCTTCCGTCGGTTTCTTCTTGTTTCCGGAGATTCTTCCGGTTCGTAACTTTGCTTAATCGATTTCAGCATGAGATATTCCGCGGCATCCTCTTGTGATGGTATCAGGTAAGGTTTGGTATTATTCCAGCAAGACCTCCAATGGTTAAGGTGGTCGTAATAATTCCTTTGACCTTCTTCAGAAGTTATTTGGGCCACACGGCGACTGTGGAATTCAATACGATTCATTCTATTTGGTGTTACGAAATGAAGTTTTGCGGTCGAAACCGGCAGATTCCGCCTTTTCAAGGTCTGTCCGGTTGTCAATTATCACGACATCATTCAACGACGAGATATATGCATAGAGCGAGTGGTAAATCTCTTGTGCGGTAATCAGAGATGCAATAGGAGTTCCTTTAAGAATAGGATTCGGAATGGCATCGCTTTGATCAACTTTTACATCCAATTTCTCATCATCCCACCATGAATATGTTCTGAATGCCTTGAAGAATGACATCGGAGCGATACCAAGTTTTTTATCTTTGGTTATTTCCTTTGTGGTTATTACTTTCCAGTCAAGACATACATCGGATGTTGCGTCAAGATAGCGGTCAACATGAAAGAAATACCATTTTAATCCGACTTCAAGCATACAGTAAAGTTCGGTTGCCTGATATTCGGTCACCCATTTACAATGGCGACCAATCCATTTGCGGGTACGGATCTCTTTCTTCGGAGCATCCTTTTCGAGGGTTGTATGATTAAAGAAAACTAAATCGGTACTTGCCAGTATGGTGAACTCGCGTCGGTCATAGACAACTTTATCGTCTGTCCCATAAATCCCTGTCAAATAGTCATAATAATCTTTATTGTTGCGGGGTGTCAGAATTTTCATTTGGCTTAATGTTTTGAAACAGTTCTGCATATAGCTTTATATTTTCCAGTTCATGCCATTTGCATACCTTCGAAGGAGACAGATCCAGATTGTAAATCAAAGCCCCCTTTATTGCAAGCAAAAATGGGGAATGAGTGGCAATAATGAACTGACAATTGAAAAACCTGGCATAATCAAGAATCATTTTTGCCAATTCTTTTTGAAATATAGGCGACAGACTATTTTCGGGCTCATCCAGAAGCACAAGTGAGTCTTCGGAAATATTGCATTGGAAATAATCAAATGCCAATTCTCCATTGCTGCGTGCTTCTTTATATTTTTCAAGAGCATTGTAAATCCAACGGTCGTAACTCCATACGTAGCCGGGGTTCCCTTCGCGATTATTAAAGAAACGGTCAAACAGTTCTGGGTTGACATTCCGGATATGTTCTTTTATCCTTTCGTTATGCTGTCGCACTTTAACAATACCGTGCATCACATCCTCACTGCGGATAAAACGGCTTTCTTCCGGGATATCGCAATGCTCGTTAAACGATGCTGACACTTTGTATCGGCAGTCATCGATAAAAGGCTGCAGAGATTCAGCATCATTCCCCTTGTCATCCATCCAAACATTAAGTTTTCGTGCGATAACGTTCAGCAATGTGGATTTACCCGAACCATTACTGCCATATAGCATTGTTATAGGTTCAAAAACAATCTCTTTCATTTGCTTGTCGGCAAGCAGCGTATATGGGTAAGTACGTTTGTCATCCATCTCGGGCAACGTAAATTTTTTCAAATATGTTTTCATCTTGCAGAGTTGTATTTGCCTGACATGTTTGTAATAATATGTGCTACTTCATTGCGTAATGGCGGAGGTGCGATTACCTCAAGTTGGTCACGGTGAAGAAGAAGCTCTTGAATGAAATCGAATGTCGGTACAAGACGCAGACTGAAGTCGGTATATCCGTCTTTCGTTTCCAACTCGCATTGGGTTTGATGCAGCGGCAACGAACGGAGATAGCCCGGCAATTCATTATATGTGCGTATTATTATCTTCTCCGGTTTCCCCTCGGTCACCAGTATGCCGTAAAAATTGGCAAAATAAGAGTTAGCCGAAAAATTAGCAGGATATATAAACGTATTGTCTGTAATGACAAGGCTTTTCAGACGGTCGAGAGAAAATATTCTCAGCTTGCCGTCTGTAAGTAGTCCGAGAACATACCAGCGGCGCTTGAATAATTTTATGCAAAGCGGTTGTATGACACCAGAAAATTCTTTCCCCACAAAGTTTTCATAAACAATCTCCAATTCTTTGTCTTGCTGCAACGCCTGTAATATCGTTGCAAGACATTCCCTTCCTGACGGAATGTCCTCAAGAAGAATCTTATCGGATATGGCGGCGTTACCGAGTAGAAGTTCTCCGAGTGAAAAGCTGTCGATTGCCCACTTTGTAAGAGAGTTTTCTTCAATTACTTCAGGATTGACAATGTGATAAAGATTTAATCCGCGACCACGCCGGCAC
>USIY01000170.1 GCA_900554845.1 uncultured Bacteroidales bacterium
GCTCATCACGCGCAAAGCCTCGCCGTTCTTCAGCAGAGTGGTGAGGTCCTTGAACTGGATGCCCTTGGAGGGAAAATCCGGAATGTTCCGGATCAGTCCTTTAAGATCCTTTACTTCCATATCACACTTTATGAAATTATATATTAGATTTCTATTATCTTCAACATGCGCAGGCATTGTTAGAAGTTGCTTCAAGGATTGTTCCACGTGGAACAATCCTTTGTTAACTTCATCTGCCCAAGAGCAATAGGAGGATGTTGATGTCGGCGCGGCTTACGCCAGGTATACGCGCCGCCTGCCCCATCGTGGCCGGACGGATGCGCTCCAGCTTCTGCCGTGCTTCGGTGGAGATGCGTCGATCCCAAGGAAGTTATAGCCGCTCGGAATCTTTACATTCTCCAGACGTTTCTGCTTTGCCGCCAGATCCGCCTCTCGCGAGATATAGCCGGAATACTTCAATATGATTTCCGCCGCCTGTATGATTTCATAACGTCGGGCGCCATCCTCGATATTATCCACGGCGTCGAGCTCACGGCGCACTTCCGGAACAAGATCCGCCAGTTTCTCAAAGGTCAGCTGTGGGCGTTTCACCATGTCGGCCACTTTCACGGACGCCGTCAACGGAGCGGTTCCCATTTCCACAAGGGCGGCATTAAGTTCTTCGGAGGCTTTCACGTTGGTGTTCTCGGCCCACTTTATCAAAGTGTCGCGCTCGCGGCGTTTTGTCGTCATCGCGTCGTAACGTTCCTGTGTGGCCAGTCCTATTTCGTAGCCTATCTGCGTAAGTCGCATGTCAGCGTCGTCCTGGCGCAGCAATATTCTGTATTCGGCCCGAGAGGTGAACATTCTGTAAGGCTCGTCCACTCCCTTGGTGACGAGATCGTCTATAAGCACTCCGATATATGCACGGTCGCGTTCCAGCACCACCGGCTCTTCCCCTTTCGCGGCGCGGGCGGCGTTGATGCCCGCCATCAACCCCTGGGCGGCGGCCTCCTCATAGCCTGTGGTGCCGTTGACCTGACCGGCGAAATAAAGCCCTTTCACCCGCTTCGTTTCCAGGGAATGCTTCAGCTGCGTGGGATCGAAATAATCATATTCTATGGCATAGCCGGGACGGTAGAGCTGCACATCGTTAAGCGCAGGAATATGTTCCAGAGCTTTCACCTGTATCTGCCACGGCATCGAGCTGGAGAAGCCGTTGATGTAATATTCCTCGGTATCCTCTCCTTCCGGCTCCAGAAAAAGCTGGTGCGATTCCTTGTCGGCGAATGTCACGAGCTTGGTCTCGATGGAAGGGCAATAACGTGGTCCGATACTTTGGATTGAGCCGTTGTACATCGGCGATTCGTCAAGATGTCCGGTGATTTCGGAATGGCATTCGGGGTTGGTCCGTACTATCCAGCATGGACGCTGGCGCAGGCGGCGTTTCACATCCGGAAGGAAAGAAAATTTCTCGTATGGATTGGTGTCTCCCTCCTGTTTTTCGGCAAGCGAGAAGTTGATCGATCTGCCGTCGATACGTGCGGGAGTACCCGTCTTCATACGTCCGGCGGCGAATCCGAGCGACATCAGTTGCTCGGTTATGCCGCTGCTGTTCTGTTCCGAAATACGTCCTCCCGGGAGCTTTGTGGCTCCGAAATGCATAAGCCCGTTAAGAAAAGTGCCTGCGGTCAGCACCACTTTTTTCGCTTTGAACTCCACTCCGAGAGCTGTTCTTACACCCGTTGTCTCGAGACGGTGCGCACCTTGTGAGTCATCGATCATAAGGCTTATGACATTGTCCTGGAACATATCCAGGTTGGGAGTCTCCTCAAGAGTCCGGCGCCATGCCTCGATGTATTTCACACGGTCGCTTTGCACGCGCGGTGACCATACGGCGGGTCCTTTGGAGCGGTTCAGCATGCGGAACTGTATGGCGGTCTCATCGGCTATTATGCCCATCATTCCTCCGAGGGCGTCGATCTCACGGACAATCTGACCCTTGGCGATGCCCCCTACCGCCGGATTGCACGACATCTGCCCCACTCGGTTCATGTCGAGAGTCACCAGCAATGTCGACGCCCCAAGACGCGCCGAAGCCACGGCGGCTTCGCAACCGGCATGACCACCCCCCACAACGATCACATCATATTCGAATCTCATTGTGCTTTTGGATTGTAATAGAGTTCCAGAGCGCGGTTTTCGGCCGCCTCCATAATTTCTCTTTCACCGGGACCTTTGTCATTGATGCCGGTAAGGTGAAGTACTCCATGAATTATTACTCGCAGCAACTCGCGATCGTAAGGTTGGCCGAGCATCTCGGCGTTGCTCGCCACGGTGTCGAGGCTTATCTCCATCTCGCCGCTGAGCTCTGTGCCCCGGGTATAGTCGAAGGTGATGATGTCCGTATAGTAATCATGACCCAGCGCCTCGATGTTGGCTTTCAATATTCCGGCATCGTCCATGAACACATACAGCAACCTGCGGACCGAGCAGCCATAGGCGGCCGCTACTTCCACAATCCAGTCGCGTACGCGCTCCCAGTCAAAATCAGGCATCGCCACATCTATCGACTCAAATTCTATCCTTGTCTTTTTCATCAATCTCTGAGAGAGTAAATAACCAGACCAAAATAACTTACAAAAATACAAAAATTACTCCAAATAATCAAAAATAGACATTTCACCGGCGACACCGAAGAGATTTACTAAATGTGCAATATATTGCAAGCATAATATCAGACCTGTTTATAAAAGCTATATATTATTGTATCTCTGTATTTTAAATATATCTAAACACAAATTAAACACGCTGAGAATTCAAAATATTAAAAGATCTGTATAATTGTGAGCAAATTATTGCAATCTCGATAAATTTCATACAAGCCTATCACTCTATATAAACGAGTAGAGATACACGACCGCCTACGGGGTCGTGTATCTCTGCATACTATCAATACCAGACTCGGAAATTTTTACTATATTTGCACTTACTTACCGGAAAACGTGTAAGCTGAATAAATACATGAGCATCCGTACAGGCATATTGACATTCCTTACCCTCCTCCTTGCCATGCTTGCGGGAGGATGCCACGATTCTTCGCGCGATCCGCGCCTCGCAAGAATCTCGGCCTCTGTCTCCGACCGTCCCGAGGAGGCCCTCGCCTCCCTCGACAGCATCGACAAGAGCGACTTGTCGAAGTCCGACCGCCATTACTACGACCTGCTCACCGTCAAGGCTCGTGACAAGGCCTACATCGACCATGAATCCGACAGCCTTGTCCTTGACGTGATCGATTACTATTCCTCGCGTCCCGAAGCCCCCGAATATCCCGAGGCACTGTACTACGGCGGAAGGGTCTACAGCGACCTGGGAGATTATCCGTCGGCTTTACGCTATTTCCAGCTTGCCCTTGACCGACTTTCTCCATCCAATCCAGACAATCTGACACTCAGAAGCTCGGTGTTGAGCCAGACCGGTTCTCTTCTTAATCTGATGCGGCTTTACGACCAGGCCGTTCCATATCTCGAGGAAGCCCTGTCAATTTACATGAGTCGTAAGGATTCCCTCAAAACAGCTTACGACCTTCAGTTGCTCGGGGCGATTCAGATCCACACTAAAAAGTACTCTGAGGCTGAAGCTTCTTTCCTCAAATCCATAGAGATGTCCAAATCGTTGCCTGAATCTTTCAGGGCCCGTTGCCGCATGTATCTGGCGAGAATCAAAGAAAGCACTGGCGATATCGAATCCGCGCTCATGTTCATACGCCATACTCCGGAACAGGTCAGACCCATAACGCGTAATGTATCATTGGCTTATGCAGCTGTCATATACAGCAAAGCCGGATTGACCGACTCGGCCTATATGTATGCTCGAGATCTGATAAACAGTGCAGACAGCCTCAACAAAGAGACCGGTTATGAAGTGCTGCTTTCCCCCGCGCTGAAAAACATGAGCCATCCCGACACTCTCGCAAGATATTACGTTGAATATAAGGCTTTGCTGAACAGTTTCATGGACGAAAACCAGAACAAACAGATAGTCGTCCAGCAATCCATGTACAACTATGAGCTGCAAAAGCGCGACAGGGACAAGGCGGAGAAGTCCGCGGAGTTCTGGAGGCAATTGGTCTTTGGAGTCGTAGTGCTGCTCGTCATGCTTGCCTGTGTTGTCCTTATGAATAAAAGTCGTTACCAAATAGCGAATCATAAGGCTGCAGCAAGCCCTTGACAATATCAATCGTCTTAAACAGGAAATGAATATCATGACCGTTGGAAAACCGGATGCTGAAACTGATCTGACTGACATCACAGATGTTTCCGCTGATAAGCTTCGCGAACGTCTCAAAGCGGAACTTCTCGCAATATCCGAAAGTGCGGATCTACATGAAGACTCCAATATCGACTTGCTTGGAACGGAAGCTTATAATAAACTTATGAATATAGTGGACTCCCACAGGACTATGGAAATGGATCATCCTTTATGGAATGAGATGGAGACGGAGATTCTTAAAATCTCTCCAAAATTTCGTTTAAAACTTAGGTTGCTTACTTCCGGAAAACTGAACATTTCGGAATATCACACCGCTCTTCTAGTGAAATTTGGAATCAAACCTTCACAGATGGAAGTTATTTTCAGCCGTAGTCATGGCGCTATAATATCCCGCAGAGAATCTATTGGAATCAAAATTTTCGGTCAAAAGATAAGTGTAACTACAATCGACAGGATCATACACAGACTCTGACGAAAACAGACCTACTGAGAACTCTTGTAAATCCGGACTATTCAAATTCCTGTATCAGCCCTATCCAAGCACCTCCAAGAAACGGATTATTGATTTTTCAATATACAGTTAACATCCCAGCCCTATTTCCGAAGAAAATATAACAAATGACACACCTCGCGGTCCTGAATTCCACTCCCGTCATTTTAAAGTCAAATTCCCGTCAAATTTCCGTCATTGAAAATTTCCAGGCATCTGTGTTATTGTCTAAATTTGCTGAATCAATAAACTAATACCACACGGCATGAAAAAACAAATTTGGACAATCGTAACCCTAATCGTCTCGATTTTATCCATTCCGGCTTTCGCCGACACAGGACGTTTATCATCCAGTAGAGATGTGAGACTTGTGAAAGTTACTGAGACTCCGGAATATCCGGAGAAAGAAGGGCAGGAAGGGAACAGAAAGCCATCGCTCCCTATTTATTGCAATATAGATGCAACCAATGGCATTCAACCTAAATACATTGTAGCGGAAATAATACAATATCAAGTCCTGGATTCCGACGGCAATGTGATAGCAAGTTTCGATTGTGAGCAAGAGTTTGTAGACTTTATCTTCGGAACTTGTGCCTATAGCAATATAAAAATAAAACTATGCGCAGAGAATTATTATTACATCGGTTCCATAAATATTGATT
>USIY01000171.1 GCA_900554845.1 uncultured Bacteroidales bacterium
GGCGCGCACGGTGACTTCCGTGTTCCGCAACCTTTCCGCCGAAGATGTAGAGGCTTCCTGCCGCGAATTCGCCGACAATATCGACAAATGCCAGATCCTGGCGCTCTCCGGCGGTTTCTCGGCCGCCGACGAACCCGACGGCTCGGGCAAGTTCATCTCAGCCGTGCTTCTCAACCCGGAGGTCAAAGGCGCCATTCAGCGTCTTCTGGAACGCAAGGGTCTTGTGATCGGTATTTGCAACGGCTTCCAGGCATTGGTGAAATCCGGTCTGCTTCCCGACGGCAAAATCGGAGAACTGACAGAACAGTCGCCCACGCTGGCGCGCAACGACATCAACCGCCATATCTCGCAAATGGCGGCGACACGTGTCGGCACCATAGCCTCCCCCTGGCTCCGCGGATTCTCCACAGGCGACATCCATCACATCGCAATGAGCCACGGCGAGGGCCGTTTCACAGCAAGTCCAGAATTGGCGGAACGTCTGTTCAGCAACGGACAGGTGGCTTTCCAATACGCCGACATCAACGGCAACCCGACGATGAATTCTCCGGAAAATCCCAACGGCTCCGTATGCGCCATCGAGGGAATCATCAGCCCCGACGGTCTGATCCTGGGTAAAATGGGACACTCCGAGCGTTACGCCGACGGGCTGATGATCAACGTTCCCGGAGAGAAACGTCAGAATCTTTTCGCCAACGCCGTAAGATACTTTAGAAAGAAATAACTTAAAACAGACGCTATGGTACAGAAAGAGCTGCTCTACGAGGGTAAGGCCAAGCAGGTTTACGCCACCGACGACCCCGGGTATGTGATAATCCACTACAAGGACGACGCCACGGCGTACAACAACCTGAAGCATGGCACCATCAACTCGAAAGGAGTGCTGTGCAACGGAATCACCACCATAGTCTTCAACAAGCTGAAGGAGGCGGGGATTCCCACACACTACATCGAGACTCTGAACGACCGCGACCAACTGTGCCGGAAAGTCAGTATTTTTCCGTTGGAGGTCATAGTCCGCAACGTTGTCGCCGGATCGATGTCCAAGCGCCTCGGCATAGCGGAGGGCACCCCTCTGGCCAATCCAGTCACGGAGATATGCTACAAGGACGACGCTCTGGGCGACCCATTGATCAACGACGACCATGCCGTAGCTCTCGGAGCCGCCACCTACGGCGAGCTCAAGGAGATTTACGACATGACCTCCCGTATCAACGGACTTCTGAAAGATCTCTTCGTCGGCGTCAACATCCGTCTTGTGGACTTCAAGATAGAATTCGGAAAGACCAGTGACGGACAGATTGTCCTGGCCGACGAGATCAGTCCCGACACATGCCGTTTCTGGGACATGGACACCAACGAGAAACTTGACAAGGACCGTTTTCGCCGCGACCTTGGGAACGTCATAGGCGCCTACCGCGAAATCGACTCCCGTCTTAAAACCATGAATAAATAACAACATAACGATATGGCAGAACATTATGAAGCGTCCGGCGTGAATCTTGAGGCCGGATATGAGGTAGTGAGCCGCATCAAGAAGCATGTTGCCAGCACAGAAAGATTCGGATGCATGGGCGGCATAGGGTCTTTCGGAGGCATGTTTGACCTCGGCGCGCTCAACATGAAGCATCCCATTCTGGTGAGCGGCACCGACGGTGTGGGCACCAAGCTGAAAATCGCCTTTGCCATGGGGCGTCACGACACAGTGGGCATCGACGCGGTGGCCATGTGCGTCAACGACGTTCTGGCGCAGGGCGCCGAGCCGCTGGTGTTCCTGGACTATGTGGCCGTTGGCAAGAACGAGCCGGCGGTCGTGGAATCAATAGTTGCCGGAGTGGCCGAAGGATGCCGTCAGGCCGGATGCGCGCTGGTAGGCGGCGAGACCGCCGAGATGCCGGGGATGTACGACCCAGAGGAGTATGACATCGCCGGATTCACCGTCGGAGCCGTGGAAAAGGACCGTCTTATCGACGGCTCTCTCGTGGCCGAGGGCGACGCCTTGATAGGAATACCCTCCACCGGCGTCCATTCCAACGGGTTCTCGCTGGTCCGCAAGATCGTGAAGGACGCCGGTCTGGACTTGCAGAAAACATACCCCGAATTAGGCGACAGGAAGCTCGGCGACGTTCTTCTTACACCCACCATGATCTACTGCAGGCAGGTGCTGGCGCTGATGAAAAAAGTCAACGTTCACGGCGTGGCCCATATCACCGGAGGAGGTTTCGACGAGAATATTCCCAGAATCTTGCCCAAGGGTCTCGGCGCAAGCATAACGGAAGGCTCATGGGAGATACTGCCCGTATTCCGCTTCTTAGAGAAATACGGCAAGATACCCCACCGCGAGATGTTCAACATCTTCAATATGGGCGTAGGAATGGTCCTGGCGGTTTCGCAGGAGGATGTGCCCGCGGCGCTGGAGTCCCTGCAGGCATCAGGACTGAAACCCTCCGTAATAGGCAAGGTTGTCAAAGGAGAGGGAGTGACTTTGTAATTTTGAATGTGAAATTTTGAATTTTGAATTAAGGGGCGCCTGCCATATAATCAGGCGGAACCATAAACAACAATAACAAAAATGCGCGCATTATTCAGCGTAAGCGACAAGACAGGCCTTGTGGACTTTGCCAAAGGCCTCGTAGAACAGGGTTGGGAGATCATCGCCACAGGCGGTACTCAGAAACTTCTGGAGGACAGCGGCGTCCACACCACAGGCATCAGTGAGGTGACCGGCTTCCCCGAGATATGCGGAGGACGTGTCAAAACCCTTCATCCTCGCGTTCACGGCGGACTTCTGGCCCGTCGCGACAACGAAGGCGACATGAAGCAGATAGCCGACAACGGCATCGAGACCATCGACATGGTCTGCGTGAACCTCTATCCTTTCGAGGCGACGGTGGCCAAACCGGACTGCACTCTGGAGGACGCCGTGGAGCACATCGACATAGGCGGCCCCTCCATGCTGCGGAGCGCCGCCAAGAATTTCGCCGCGGTATCGGTGGTCTGCGATCCTTCCGACTATGAAGAGGTGCTGAAACAGATCCGCGAAAACGGCAACACCACTTACGAGACACGTATCCGTCTGTCGGCCAAGGCATACACCCATACGGCGCAGTACGACGCACATATCGCCACGTACATGCGTGAGAAAGCGGGCCTTAACGAAAAGCTTTTTCTGGACTTCGATCTGGTTCAGTCGCTGCGTTACGGGGAGAACCCCCATCAGCAGGCCAAGTTCTACGCCGAGGCAAATCCAGGCACATATTCCATCGCCAACGCCCGTCAGCTGCAGGGAAAGGAGCTTAGCTACAACAACATTCAGGACGCCAACGCAGCGTTGGAGATCACCTCTGAGTTCACCGAGCCATTCTGCGTGGGCCTGAAGCACATGAATCCGTGCGGCGCCGCCGTCGGCAAGGATGCGTTCGAGGCCTGGACCCGTGCCTATGAAGCCGACAAGGTCAGCATCTACGGAGGCATCGTAGCGTTCAACCGCGAGGTGACCGAGGAGATCGCCCTGGCTCTGAAACCCATTTTCCTCGAGATCGTAATGGCGCCCTCCTTCAGCGCCGGGGCACTCGAAGTGCTCGCCAAGAAGAAAAATCTTCGCGTGCTGGTGATCGACATGTCGGCGCCGCGCTGCAAACGTCCCAAATACACTGGCGTCACCGGCGGTCTGCTGGTTCAGGACGCCGACACGGAATGCATGGAGATCACTTCCGACCTCTGCGTCACCGAGCGCAAGCCCACCCCGCAGGAACTGGCCGACATGAACTTCGGATGGAAGATCGTGAAGCATGTGAAGTCCAACGCGATCGTTGTAGTGAAGAACGGACAGACGCTTGGTGTGGGCGCAGGCCAGATGAACCGTGTGGGTTCGGCCACAATCGCCCTTGAAGAGGCCCGCGAGGCAGGAGCCTCGGAAGGCCTTGTTCTGGCTTCCGACGGTTTCCTTCCTTTCGACGACACCGTGGAGCAGGCCTCGCAGTACGGCGTCACAGCCATTGTACAGCCCGGCGGTTCGATCCGCGACAACGACAGCATAATAAAGGCCAACGAGAAAGGGATAACCATGCTCTTCACCGGCATGCGTCACTTCAAACATTGATATGAAATGACTTACAATGTATTGGTAATAGGCAGCGGCGGCCGCGAGCACGCCATTGTGGACGCGCTGAAGCGTTCGGAATCGGTGGGACGCGTCTACTGCGCCCCCGGCAACGCCGGAATCAACACACAGGCCACGCCCGTGGAGATTCCCGTCACCGACATCGACAATCTGGCACGTTTCGCCACTGACGCATGCGTCAACCTGACGGTGGTGGGTCCGGAAGTTCCGCTTGCCGCCGGTATCGTCGATGAATTCCGCAGCCGCGGACTCCGCATCTTCGGCCCGACAAAATCCGCGGCACAGATCGAGGCGTCAAAGGCTTTCGCCAAAGACCTGATGGCACGCCACGGGATTCCGACGGCCGCCTCCAGGACATTCGAGGACTTTGACCAGGCTTTGGAATATGTTTTGTCCGGCCCCGAGCGCTCGGTGATAAAATATGACGGCCTCGCCGCCGGAAAAGGCGTGGTGGTGGCCCAGAATCACGCCGAGGCGGAGGCCGCGCTGAGAAACATGCTCCTTGAGGACGAGTTCGGCAAGGGACGCGTGGTGGTCGAGGAATTCCTCGACGGCCCCGAGTTCTCTTTCATGTGTCTGGTGAACGGCGCCAAAGTATATCCTCTGGCGATAGCCCGCGACCATAAACGCGCCTACGACAACGACCGCGGCCCCAACACCGGCGGCATGGGAGCCTACTCCCCCGTGCCGTTCGTCACCGACGAAATCCGCGAGACCGCCATGGAGACAATCATGAAGCCGGTGGCCAAGGCCATGGTGGAGGAAGGCACTCCCTTCACCGGCGTGCTTTACGGCGGCCTGATTCTGAACAACGGCGTGCCTAAGGTCATTGAGTTCAACGCCCGCTTCGGCGACCCGGAGACCGAGGTGGTCCTCCCGCGCATGAAATCGGATTTCTACAAGGTACTCGAAGCCGTGCTCGACGGCAAGGACATCGATATCGAATGGGATCCCGACACCCGTTTGGGCATCGTACTGGCCGCCGAAGGATATCCCGGCTCCTATCAGAAAGGTATCGACATCAACGGACTGGAGGTGACTTGCGGAAAGGTTTACCATATGGGCACCAAGTCGGCCGAGGGGAAACTTGTTTCCAACGGTGGCCGCGTTCTTATGGTGACCGCTTCCGGCAAGGATTTGTCCGAGGCCCGTACCCGCGCGCTGAAGGACACATGCCATGTGGCCGAGCTCTCTCCGGGATTGTTCCACCGCAACGATATCGGCGCCGCCGAGACAACAAACAATTTGTAATCAATTCGACATGAATATAG
>USIY01000172.1 GCA_900554845.1 uncultured Bacteroidales bacterium
GGAACAAATATCAGGTCAATAAATAAATGAATCAAATAAGACTCCCGACGTCATTGGTTGTCGGGAGTCTTTTTTATGTACGCGTGCGAGCATACGTCAAATAAGAACATAATCTGTTTAACTGACAATTTACATCATGGAAAAAACGTGGAGATGGTTTGGCCCGAATGATAAAATAACCCTCGATATGTTGCGGCAGATAGGCGTGGAAGGTATAGTGACTGCTTTGCACTATATTCCCAACGGCGAGATCTGGTCGGAAGAGGAAATAGTAAAAATGCGCGACATGATCGAGGCTCACGGAATGCGCTGGAGCGTCGTGGAAAGTCTTCCGGTGTCTGAATCCATTAAATATGGGGGTTCCGACCGTGACCGGTTGATTGAAAATTATAAGATTTCCCTTGCCAATCTCGGCAAAGCCGGAGTCAAGACGATATGCTATAACTTCATGCCGGTGCTGGATTGGGCTCGCACTGACCTTGAGAACCCTAATCCCGACGGCACATCCAATCTCTACTTCAACCGCGCTGAATTCGCATATTTCGATATATACATTGTAAAACGCAAGGATGCTGAAAAAGATTGGGACGAAGACACGCTATCGCGTGTGGAAGAAATGAAACCGCGGATGGACGCTGAGGCCGAAAGACGTCTCGTGGACAACATTATAGTGAAAACTCAGGGATTCGTCAACGGAAATATTTCTGAAAACGACTTGAACCCCGTAGAGAAATTCCGAAACTTATTATCTTTGTATAAAGGAATTGACGGAGAGAAGCTAAGGGACAACCTGAAGTATTTCCTTGAGGCCATTATGCCTGTATGCGATGAATACGACATCAATATGTGCGTGCATCCCGATGATCCTCCGTTGCAGATTCTTGGCCTTCCCCGCATCGTAACATGCGACGCCGACATAAAGGCTTTTTTGGACGCAGTGCCGAATCCTCATAACGGATTGACATTCTGTGCGGGTTCCCTAAGCGCCGGGGCTCATAACGATGTTGTGGAGCTGGCAAGGAAGTATGCCGACAGAACGCACTTCGTTCACGCCCGTATATGCAAGACTCTCCCCCACGGCGATTTCAAAGAGTCGACCCACCTGGATCCACGTCTGATTGAGATAGTCAGAATATTCCAGACCAAACGTCCTGATGTACCGATGCGCGTGGATCACGCCCCATTGATGCTCGGTGACAAGAAAAAAGGCTATAACGCCGGCTATTCTTTCCACGGACGTATGCTGGCGCTCGGAATGGTCAGTGGTATTATGGCTACGGTAAATGAACTGAGTTCTGACAGACATATATAATTTCTGACAAACAAATATAAATATTTTCGCATGAACAAACTGTTTTCAGTAAAGGATAAGGTTGTTGTGATCACCGGTGGAACCGGTGTGCTCGGTGCTTGCATCAGTGAATATCTGGCTCTTGAAGGTGCCAAGGTTGTGATTTTGGGCCGGCGCAAGGAAGAAGGTGAGAAAATTGTGAATGAAATCCGTTCCAAAGGAGGCGAGGCTGTCTTTATGGTCACAGACGTTATGAATGAAGAAATTGTCCAGAAAAACTGCGATGACATTCTGGCGATGTTCGGACGTGTGGACGCATTGCTTAACGCCGCCGGAGGCAATATGCCGGGCGCTACAATCGCTCCTGACAAAACATTCTTCGACCTCAAGGTTTCGGAATTCTCAAAAGTGCTTGACGTGAACCTTATCGGTACGGTTATTCCGACCCAGATCTTTTTAAAGCCAATGGTTGAAACAGGCCAAGGTTCCATAGTCAATTTCTCGTCAATGGCAGCGTTCCGTCCTATGACTCGCGTCTGCGGATATGCAGCCGCAAAAGCCGGAATCAGCAACTTTACGGAATTTCTTGCCAACGAAGTGGCGACAAAATTCACTCCGGGAATCCGCGTGAATGCCATAGCCCCCGGGTTCTTCCTCACTAATCAGAACCGCGCGTTGCTGACCAATCCAGACGGTAGCCTTACTGAGCGCGGCGAGGATGTGATCCGTCAGACGCCGTTCAAACGTTTCGGCCGACCCGAGGAACTCTGCGGCACCATACAATATCTTATTAGCGAGGCATCCTCATTCGTTACCGGAACCGTTGCCGTTGTCGACGGAGGGTTCAACGCTTTCGCAATGTAAGGTCGAAATTGGCCCAAATTTGCTGTTTTTGCAAAAAAATATTACGATTTCCATTGCCATGTCAGCAAAAATTGCTAACTTCGCACTCGGAAATCAAAGGAGCGATGCTCGAGTGGCTGAAGAGGCAAACCTGGAAAGTTTGTATACCCCGAAAGGGTATCGCGGGTTCGAATCCCGCTTGCTCCGCCAAAACGCTGTAAGATGATAACTTACGGCGTTTTTTTAGTTTACTGAATCTTATGGACAATGTAGCCGGAATAAAAGTTGTCATTATCTTCGATTCATTCAAAGGCTGTATGGACAGCCAGTCTGCAGGCAATGCTGCAGCGCTCGGCGTCCTCGACGCATGTCCCAATGCCCATGTGGACGTAATATATATGGCCGACGGAGGCGAAGGCACTCTTGAGGCGATTAGATACGCAACCGGCTGCCAATATATAACGTGCGACGCTCATGACGCTTTGCTTCGTCCTGTCGACACCGGATTCTTATGGGATGCTAATTGCAACACAGCTTATGTGGAATTGGCGTCCAGTTGCGGCCTGCCTCTCTTGGACGATTCAGAAAGACATGTCATGAAGACAACTACTTATGGTTTCGGAGAATGTGTCAAAGCCGCTATTGAGCATGGAGCCTGCTCAATAATATGCACCCTCGGAGGAAGCGCTACCAATGACCTCGGCTTAGGAGCATTGCAGGCTTTGGGCCTACGGGTATTTACTAAAGATGGAATTATATCACATTCGATATGCGGCGCTGACCTTGCCGATATTACAGATTTCAACACAGAATTCCTTGACGAGATAAAACAAAAATGCCATATCAGCTTCATGTATGATGCCTGCATTCCTTTGACGGGACCTTATGGAGCGGTGAATCTTTATGCGCCTCAAAAAGGAGCCAGTGCGGAAGATCTAATAAAACTGGAAAATGGTGTGAAACATGTTCAGGACATCATAAGCAAATGCACAGGGATTTCACCGTCCGAAATAAAAGGAACCGGAGCCGCCGGTGGCACAGGTTATGGATTAGGGGCTTTTCTGGGAGCGAAACAATTGAGCGGAGCCGATACCATTCTGGATATATGTGGATTCAACGACAGAATTAAGAATTCCGATTATATACTGACGGGCGAAGGACGATGCGACAAGCAAACGATGCAAGGGAAAGCGGCCGAGGCTATCCGCCGTCGCGCCGCGCATTATCAAGTGCCTGTGTTTTTGCTTGCCGGATCCGTTGCGGATCGTGAAGAACTTATAAAAGCAGGATTTGCCGACGTCATCGATATTAACGCCGGCAAACCCTCTGAAATCAATCCTATGTTGGAATCTGTAGCTACGTCTCGTCTCAGAATGGCAGCCAGATCACTTATTGAAATAACGTGTGGCAAAAGGAAGTGACTGGTAGAGCGCCGAATGCCAGTATTCCCAGTCATGGGCTCCATTGCGAACGCGGAATTGGCACGGGATTCCGTTATTACGCATAGCCTGATAAAATTCTATATTACGGTCCAATAAGAAATCATCGTCACCGCAATCCACAAACCAGGCTATACCGCGCAGCTTGTTCTTAGTGGCGTCATCGGCATTATTCACGAATTTCACGCAACTCAAGTCCATTACTGACTTCGTCAGTTTGGCGATTTTATCATCGGGGCTTTTGGACTTTACCGCGCCAATCTCAGGAATATCCATCAACGCGCTCATGGCGTACACGGAACTGAATAATTCCGGATGACGCTGTGCATACGATGTGGCGCCTCCCCCTCCCATCGACAGTCCTGATATCGCTCGATGCTTGGCATCGCCTATTATTCGGTATTTCTTTTCTACCATAGGCATCAACTCTTTGAAAAAGAAATCCTCATAAGGCCAATCCGGCATGTTGAAATATCCGTTTTGTTCAATTTCGGCATTTCCTCCCGCATTGGGTGTTATCACCACCATCTCGTCAGCCTCTCCTGAAAGAACAAGATGATCCATCACGTCCTTTAGATTGGCTTTGTTTACCCAGCTGTGGTTATCGTCCCACATGCCATGCAGCAGATACAAAACAGGGTATTTACGAGTCTGGTCTTTGTCAAAGCTCGCGGGCAACAGCACCGTGAACTCTCTCGGTGCGTTCAGGTACTTGCTCTGAATAGTGTCGTACACCACTTTGCTACCGTAATTCCATTGCGCAAGAGCATTCCCGGTGCAAAGCAATATCGCCGCAATCAGAAATAAATTCAACTTTTTCATAGGTATTAAAAATCTGAAGGTTTGTCTTTGCTTGTTGGATCGAAAATAGCGTTGAGCACACGGGCGAGGCGCAAGCCTCCGCGCAAAAATTGCTGTTCCACAACCGGAGTCCATTCAGCTATTTCATTGTAGGATATCTGGGACCCCACAGGGAACGCCTCATATAATTGAGATGCTATTTCATACGACTGCTTGGCCCAGTCATCAATATTACCTGAAGACAATTCCCGTTGTTTTTCAAAGTCGACACGGTCCAGAATATCAGTCCATTCTGTAAACGTCCAGGCATGGGCCGCATTGGGCAATTTCGTATCCCATACTGCATGGAGATTCGATCCCTGGTTGAAGAACTGAACCTGTGTCTTGTTGCCTCCTTTGTCAGAAGCATGGCCTACATGCATCGGCTGGTGGATATCCCCCATCAGATGGAGCAATATTTTAAGAGCAAGATTCTTCTCATCATGGGTGCTTTTCGGGTCGCTGAGAGTAGCGATCTGTGCGCGCAACGCCGTGACTACATCTCCTGTTTCAAATGGTTTGACATCCTCATACTTCTGACCGGCGTCGATATTTTTATAGTGCCATGTCTTCGTATAGGCATATTCCGGAGTATGACTGGCGTTGTCAAGCCAATTCGCCCAATACACCGGCGACATTCCGTCCAATATATTCGAAACACTGTTGGCCGTAGCCTTTGAAAGGTGACGCTCGGCGATCGCAACTGTGGTGTCATGTCCCTTTTGACCCCAGCCGAATACTGACAGCGAACTCATGGCCGCTGATAATACAAATAGTATATACCTTTTCACGATATTGTTGTTTAAATTTCTTAGGAACAAAATTACTAAAAAATCCTTATTGTTAAAGAATATTTCATGGAATATTTGGAAGCGCACGTCAAGTTGTTCATATATGAAAAAATTAGTATATTTCCTCTATGAAAGCCAAGACCGTGACTATTTTTGTGGAGTGAAAAGAGT
>USIY01000173.1 GCA_900554845.1 uncultured Bacteroidales bacterium
GGCGTGGATTATCTCACATGCCAGTTCCCGATTGGAAAGCACTTCGGAGGCTCGCTCGGTCTGCTGCCGGTTACGTCCGTGGGCTATGCCTTCGGCAACGAGATAAAACACGGCACTATGGAGAACCAGGGCACCGGAGGCATCAATGAATTGTATCTTGGCCTGGCAGCCCAGTATTTCGGCGTGTCGTTGGGGTTCAACGTAGGATATGATTTCGGAACTATCGCCAACGATGTGTTCTCCACTCCTACAGGGCAGGGCAACAGCAAGTTCGAACATGTGATGGAAATCCGTGACTGGAATATAGTGATCGGCGCGCAATATACGTTTAAACCCACTCGCTTCAGCAAGATGGTGTTTGGCCTCACTTATCAACCAAAGAAAACTTTCCTTGGAGACACACGTGCCACAGTGCAGGAACAGAGTCAGGATTCCAGGCCGGATACGGTAGCCTCGATGAAGCTGAAGGGCAATTATTTCCAGCCCAATTCCATAGGTGCCGGCGTTAGCTACACTTACGAGAAGGCAAGCCGCTGGACCGTAGAGCTGGACTACAAATGGGAAGGATGGAAGGACTGCAAATATTCTCCCCTTTATTCGCTGGACGATCCCGAAACGATGGTGTTCCAGGGCATGAATTTCAACGATCGATGGCGTGTGGCCGCAGGTACGGAGTTCATTCCTAAGCTCCGCGGCAATTACGGCGAGCGAATGTCTTATCGTTTCGGAGCATATTATTGCAACGATTATCTGAAGATAGGCAGCAACAGCGTGAAGGAATATGGAGTGTCATGCGGTTTCGGATTCCCGGCTCCGGAGGGAAAGACCATGGTGAACCTCGGTTTCGAATGGAAGCACCGTCAGGCATCGCCATCACAGCTCATATCTGAAAATTATCTGAACATAACGCTCGGCATTAACTTCAACGAGGTTTGGTTCTTCAAACGTAAGATAAAGTAAAAAAGGATATTTTGAATCGGAAATTGTTACATATGAGGGAAACCGTATGGGCGTTGGCTGTGCTCGTGACGATTCCCGTCATTATGTCGTCGTGTATGGAGGAGCGGAAGATAGACGTGGCCTCCCGACTGAAACCAGACAAAATGCCGACAATGACAACGATCAACGTTTCCACGCTCATAAGCGATTCAGGCGTGATCCAATATAAGATAGTGGCTCCGCTATGGACGGTTTACGACCAGGTGGACACCCCGTACTGGAATTTTCCCAAGGGCCTTTATCTTCAGAAGTACGATCCATATTTCCATGTGATCGCGACGGTGGCCGCCGATAGCGCCAAATATTTTAAAAATAAGAAATTATGGCGTCTCGACGGGAATGTGGAAATGACCAAGGCCCCTAAGGACCTGTTTTTGTCCCAGCAACTGTTCTGGGACCAGCAGCGAGGACGTATCTACAGTGATTCCTTCATTCATATAGAAACGGCTACGCATGTGCTGGAAGGAATTGGCTTTGAAAGCAACGAACACCTCACGGCATATCGTGTGATACGTCCCCAAGGTATTTTCCCGGTGAATCGTGCGGACTTTCAAGGCGCCTCGGGCGCTCCCGCCGTGCCGGACACTGGCGCTGCGGCTGCGAAACCTTATTCAGTGTCGGAGCCTCGGGCAAAATGACGGGAGGAAAGTGCTGATCTCATCCTTTATTTTTTTTGATAAAAAAATCCTTGTAAGATGGAACTTGAGTTAGGTTTGGCAATAATAATCACCTTGGTGGCGATATTTTTTTCGGGTTTCTTTTCAGGTTCGGAAATAGCTTTCGTGCAGAGCAGCAAAGTCCGAATGGAGATCGACGCGACTCGAGGGGGTATAATAGACCGTATAATACATGGATTCTCCCGTCATGAGGATATGTTCATCTCCACTCTGCTGGTGGGAAACAATGTGGTGCTGGTAATATATGGTATATCGTTCTCGGCAATAATAAATCCATATCTTGAACGATGGTTCAACGATAATGAATCGCTGGTGCTGATCTGCAATACCATACTCTCGACGGGCATTATTCTGATTTCAGGAGAATTTCTGCCAAAAACCACTTTTCGAATCAATCCCAATATGTCGATGCGTCTGCTGGCGTTGCCGTTGGCTCTGATATACGGGATACTTTATCCTATATCCTGGTTCGTGTCAGCAATCTCTAAAGGTCTGATGAAGCTGTTCGGTCTGGACAATAAGGCTGAGGACAGCCAGCGTCTGACCATGGACGAATTGGATGATTACATACAGGAAACAATAGAGAACCGCGATGATAAGCGAGACGTGGAGAACGAGGTTAAGATATTTCGCAATGCCATCGACTTCAAGGACACTGAAATCCGTGAGTGCATGCGGCCTCGGAATGAAATAGTGTCTGTCCCGATCGAGGGCACCACCCGCGAATGGCTGTTGAAAGTGTTCATAACCACGGGCCGCAGCAAGGTGATAGTGTATCGAGACGATATCGACGATATTGTCGGCTATATCCATGTGTCGGAACTTTTTAACACCGAAAACGACTGGCGTCGCCATCTAAAGCCCGTGTTGTTCACGCCGGAGTCAATGCTCGCCAACAAAATGATGCGCCGGATGATGAACCAAAAGAGGAGCATGGCCATAGTGGTGGATGAGTTTGGTGGAACGGCCGGATTGGTGACTCTGGAGGATATAGTGGAGGAAATTTTTGGGGAAATCGAGGACGAACATGACAAGGATCGGCTCGAGGCCAGAGAGGTTTCGCCCGGTGTTTATGAGTTTTCAGGACGCGTGGAAGTGAATCAGGCCAACGAAGACTTCGGTCTGGACATAAAGGAGAGTGAGGAATACCATACTCTCGCAGGATTCATCATGTTCAATCTTGGGGCGTTGCCTACTCAGGGAGAGACCATCGAGGTCGGGGATATGATGATTACGGTGTTGAAGATGACAACTACCAAAATTGAACTGATTCGGGTGGAAAAGATAAGCAGAGAGGGTGAAAGCAGTGCAAAATGACGCACATTGTGCGACGGAATATATTATTTTGCCAAAAGATGATATATTTTTGAAATTTTATTTGTGGGAATGTAAAAAATAACTAACTTTGCCCCGTAAATCATTTCAATCAATTCTCATAGTGATGAATGTTACTGAAAAATAACCGGACTGAACTATAATAGAATGGAGAGATATTGGAGAATTATAACAATAACAAGCGAGTAGGAAACGAAAACACACAAAATATAAAATCTTAATTTAATGAGCAAAAGCGACATCTTTAAATCTTCTGTAATAGGGATGCAAGGCAATCTGATGTCGTTTGCATTGAAGCTAACGACAAATAAGGATGAGGCGCACGATCTGGTTCAGGAAACGTGCCTGACAGCCTTGAACAACGAAGACAAATTCGTTGAGAAAACCAACTTCAAGGGATGGATTTTGACCATCATGCGCAACATCTTTATCACTAATTATCGTCGTATCGCAAAGGAAAACACTATCATTGATGCCACAGAGGATCTTTATTATCTTAATTCTGCGTCGGTAGCGGGAGGCGAGCGCCCTGACGGCGTGTATATCGCCAATGAGATTTCGAATATCCTCTCAGGTTTCCCCGAGGACTACCGTCAGCCTTTCTCAATGCATGTTGCGGGTTACAAGTACGAGGAAATTGCAACGGCGCTTAATTTGCCAATCGGCACTGTCAAGAACCGTATTTTCCTTACTCGTAAGCGTCTCCGTGCTATTTTGACGGACTACCGTTGATCTCGAATCTCATGCTTCTAAATCCATAGATGCACAAGCCGCGATTCCTCTGGATTCGCGGCTTTTTTCTTATATAACGTATAACGAGGTGGTTCTTCTCTAAAATAGATAAAGTATCATGTACAATAATTTAGCTACAATCTCATTGTACAAAAATAAAACGGGATGCAAGGCCTCGGCCTCCATCCCGTTTTGTCGCTTGCGCATTGTTCTATTAATTCTCAGGCAATGTCTGCGACAATCACCTATTTAATAGACGTGAAAAATCGCCTTTTAGTTTAATTTGATATGAAAATTTTTTCAACTTTTTTTTCGTTGTGATTATTTTTGTATGTTATATCCTTGATCTTTAAGATATTGTAAAATTTCGTAATGCATTGCGTGATCATAATAATCCACAATGTGCTGGCACCAGTCGTTGGTGGTGGTCCCTCCAGAGCGCGTGCGGTTGTACTCCGACACTGTCTTGTCATAGTCTTCGAGTTCTGCGACCATATGCTCCGTGTCATCGCGATATGCATTGTGATGGAACATCAGACTTTCCGGTTGTTTGGGCTTTAGATCGGGATGCTCGCGCGGAATGCCCAATGCCAGACCGCATACAACAAATACACCCTTGGGCAAATGAAGAAGCTCGGCTATTCTCTTGGGATCGGCGGTGCGCAGGTATCCGATGCAGTTGCATCCCAGTCCGCATGCCTCCGCTGCGACCACGGCGCTCATCATGGCGAGGGACGCATCGATAATGCCGATGGTGACTCCGTCCATAGTGTCGGTGAACGCCGGCATTCTAACCCCTTTCTTGTCGGCGAGCATCGATATCTTATTGTAGTCCGATACGAATATCAGCAGACGGTTGCAGGTCTTCAATTGTTTCTGATTGGTGATCGCGTATAATTCCTCTTTAAGAGGCTGATCGTCTATTTCTATTACTGAGAATTGCTGCCCGTTGTAGCTTGTAGGGGTGTTTCGTACTGCCTGACGTATGAATTCCATGGTCTCCGCAGGGATGGCTTCGCGTTCGTAACGCCTGATGCTGGTGCGCTCAAGCAATGATTCTTTTACACTTTTCATAGGTATATGGGTTTTCTATTAAAAATTAGCCGACGAATGCATGTAGCGTTCGTCGGCTGTGAGGTCCACATCAAAGGTATGTGACGAAACTCCGAACGACAGGATTTGAGGGCCGGTCAATCTTTGTAATCCGCCTGTGACCGTATGGTCAACGTCTTGCGACGTGGGGCCCGCCATTAATTGACAAGCTTGTCTCGGCATTTCTTTTTATTTGATGAGTTTCCCAATTGCTTTGATGTGGGATATCTTTGTCAGGTTGCCCTGCAGCTCTCTTGCTTTTATATTGCAAAGTTAATATTTACTATTCATATTTGCAACATTCATCTCTTTATATTTATGAACACCCTTGTGATTACATTGTTCGGTCATGAAACTAATCATTGGAAAAATTTCGCCATACATATTAGCTGTAGCCTGGCACATTTTGTAGAAAACGTGATAATGTTTTTTATAAATTCAAATATTCAAGAGAGATTAAGATATATTTCGAGCCGTGATTAAACGTAAATATACATAAATTAACATTTGTTGAATTAACAGATAATC
>USIY01000174.1 GCA_900554845.1 uncultured Bacteroidales bacterium
GTGCATATACATACAGACGCCTTACTTCCTGCCGACCGACGCGCTGCAGCATGCCCTTGAAGCCGCGGCATTGTCAAAGATAGACGTGCGAATAATGATCCCTCGCAACAGCGACAGCAAGATGCTGCAGTTCGCGTCGTTCTCTTACGTGACGCAGTGCCTGCGGGCCGGAATAAAGGTGTATCTCTACAATCCCGGGATGTTGCATGCAAAGGGAATGATCATCGATGACAATCTCGTCACAGCCGGATCCACTAACTTCGACTTCCGCAGTTTCGAGAACAATTTCGAATGCAATCTGCTGATCTACGACAAGAAGCTGAACCGCGAGATGCGGGACATATTCTTCCGCGACATGGGGCAGTGCACAAAACTTAACTATGAGAGCTGGAAAAAACGTCCTTTGCTTCAGCGAGGCTGGGAATCCATAGTCCGGCTGGTGTCGCCGATCCTTTAGCGACAGCTACTGTTTGCGGCCGCAGAAATCAATGGCGAAAGTCGTAAGGCCCGTTTTATGGGAGGTCGAAAGGGAGAAGTGCGCCGAATGGGCTCGCAGAATGTCGGTTATCAGCATCAGGCCAAGCCCTCTGTCAGGCTGTTTTGTGGAAAAGAAGGGTGTGAAAAGTTTGCCGCTCACCTCATCTGATATTCCTTTGCCATTGTCGGTCACTATAATGGAGGATGAAGAGACAGCAATATCTACAATGCCGCAGGGACATGCGCCGATGCTTTCAATTGAATTCTTTACTATATTGATCATCACGCGTTCCATAAGCATCCGGTCGATATTCGCGAATGATTTCTCCGATAGGGGACTGAATCTGACCGATATGTTTGCGGGAGCCATCCCGGACAAAGTGGGATATATTTTTTTCATCCACTCGTTCAGTTCCGTGTACTCAGGAGAAGCCGGCGGAAGTTTTACTATATCGGCGTATCCACGGACAAAACTTACAAGATTGGTGCAACTGCCGCTCGCGCTTGCTATGGCTTCGGAGGTAAAAGGCTCGTCTTTGTGCATTTCCCCCAATGAATCCAAAATGGAAATGACGCTTCCGAGAGTGTTGTTAACCTCATGGCCTATGGTGCGAATGATCTTGTTGAACATCTCCTTTTCGGCAGCGGCTATTTCATCGGTAAGTCGTTCAACAAGAATAAAATTCCGTTTGAATCCGGAGTCCATGAACCATAGCTTGGATATACGCACTATCAGAGCGTCGGCGAGCCTGAGGGTTTGCGTGTCTCCGTTGCCCACAGAATCTATGGCTTTGGTCAAGGCAGTCGACTGCATGGCGTCCCAGGCGCGGTTGGTATCCACTATTTCGCCGTCATAGTTGCAGACGGCGATTCCCAACGGCGACGCGTCGACCACAAGACTCAGAAATTTGTTTTGTTCCAGACTTTTCAACCTCTCGGCTTTCATTGAAGCTATTAGAGTGTTGTAGAGTTCTACGATTTTGTCGGCGTCCGGTTGCCCTGTAAGACGCAGCTTGCTGCTGAAATCTTGGTCGCGCAGAAGATATATACCGTTCTCCACGGCGTTAAGAGGCTTGTGTACGGAGCGGAATAGGAATATCGCCAGAAACAGCATCACTGCGCATTCTCCACCGACCCAATACCAACTCAAATCTGCCACGGATGACGCGAAAGTCCCGGCGATCATCAATATAAGCAGCGCCGTGTAGAGCTTGTATCTCATAAATTATATTTTTCGATTCTGCGGTAAAGGGACTGTCTTGTGATACCTAAGAGTTTTGCGGCGTCAGACATATTCCCGTCACAACGGCGCAGCGCTTCCCGGATTGCGTTGCGTTCCATCTCGTCAAGAGTCTCCGTATGTTCCGCCGCAGCTTTATCGGCGGTGCTTTTAGCAAGAGCCTTCTTGATTTTAGCCACAAGGTCGGCGTTGCTCCAAGGTTTGGTCATGAAATCAACCGCGCCATAGCTCAATGCCTCCACTGCCAACGGAATCGTACCCCAACCGGTGATCATGATCACCGGCATATCGGGCCGAAGAATCCTGAATCTCCTGAGAATTTCTATCCCCTGCTCACCTGTAGTGGACGGTGTGAGATTCATGTCGAGAATTGCCATACTGACTTTCTCGTCGCGTACGGCCGCGAGGGCCTCCTCTTGATTTTTGACAGCCAACGGCTCATATCCCGCACGCTTCAAAGCCAGCGATATCGACATCCTCACCGCATTGTCATCGTCAACAATCAATATCATAGCGCAAAGTTAATAAAATTTCTTAGAAACAGGTTACATTTTGCAGAGTCTGTCGATATCGGCGTTGATGTCGCCGTGTCGTTCATAGTCGTAGAGCGTCAACGAACGGATCTGGTACCAATAGTTCCAGAACTTGTACAGCTCATTTATATACTGCCGCTTGCTTTCGTCCTTTTTTGTCTGCGAGTCGTTGAGGTCGAGAGTAGATATCTTGCCGATGAGGAAAGTCTCGAAATTCGTATGGTACCTTTGCTCCGCGATCTCGTTGGCTCTTGTGGCTATGGACAACTGCTGCTGTTGGTTGCCGAAGCGTTCCACCAGAACGAACAATTGCTGGTTGAAGTCCATGGATTCCTGGCGCAAACGGCTTTCGGTGACGCGTCGGTTGCTTTCCGCCACTTTCACTTTGCCGCGCCGTTTGCCCCAGTCCACCAATGGAATCTCGAATCCGATTTCTATCAGCTGATTGCTTCTCAGCCGTGAATATGCGTTCGAAATCTCGCGCTCGGTTCCGGTAAGGCCCACCTGTGCGTAAAGATTTATCTTCCGGAGGTCTCCTTTCGCTTTAGCCACTTCATAGTCGGCTTCGAGTTGACGCCGGCGGATATTTTTCGCGAATTTATTGTTGTCAAGGGCGCGGGTAAGAGCGTCGTCGTAAGTCACGTCGGCCTGAGGAATCTTTTCCGGCACCACCGGTTCAATCTCCACATCTTCGCCAAGATCCAGGAACGATCGGAGCGTGAACATATCGCTTCTTAACGTGCTTTTGCAATCGGTTAGGTCGGACTTCGCGTCAAGAACGTTCAGTTCCATTTGCCTGAGGTCGTTCTCGCTGATCTGGCCCATCTTGCGTTTTTCCACGGCCACGGCGTAGAGCTTGTTGGCGTTTTCAAGGTTTTGTTCCGCTATCGCCACATTCTCGCGGCTCATTATTAAGGTGAAGAAGTGGTTTACGGTGGCCAGCGCCACATCCTCCGTAGCGCTCAGAAAGGCGGCTTTTGCCTCTGAGAAGCGCACTGGTTCGATCCGGTTGTCCCACTTGAAGGTATTGACTCCGAAGATAGGCTGCTGAAGAGTCAGTGCCACAGGGATGGTCAGGAAGCGGTTGGATCCTCCGTCCTCGAACTGACGCATATAGTCCAACGAAGTGCTTAGGCTTATCTTTCCGCCGGTGAACGGGATGTTCTGGTTGATGGATAACTGAGCCTGGGCGTCGAGGTTGTGGGTGCGTACGAAACTGTATTCTCCAGCCTCGTTCATGTACGATGTATAGCGGTCGTTGTATGACGGAAGCGTACCCGAGATTGATATTTCCGGCAGACGGTCGGCACGGTAACTGCGCCACTGCCAGTAGGCAGTCTTGAGCTCGTCAAGCGCCACGGCTGCGTCCACGCTCTGCACTCTCGCCATGGCTATGGCGTTGTCGAGCGTCAGCGTGAGCCGGCGCTCCCCCCTCATCATCGAGGGGGAAAGCGCGAGCATCGCTATTATTAATGGTATGAAGGACTTATTCATTTTATAGGATGGACAGAGGTGGATTCTTACATATCTTTCAGTGCTTCGGCCGGGTCTACTCGTGTGGCGCGACGGGCCGGCGCAAATATGCCGCCCAGTATCATAAGGCTCATCACGCCCACGGCGAGGAGCGAGCCCGTTATCGTAGTGGTCTTGTTCAAACTCATGATGCCTAACTGACTGATCAGATCGCTTTTGATCATCCATACGGTCAAGGGCAGAGCGATCACTGCCGATGCGGCGAGCAGGATGAATCCCTCACTGAAGAAACGGGAATAGATGTTGCCGTTGGTAGCGCCGTTGACTTTGCGTATGGCTATCTCAGGTACACGCTGCTGTGTACGGAACCAGAACGTGCCGAGGAATCCCAGAAAGATGACCAGCATCAGAAACAAAGCGCAGATCACATAGTTCCGGATCTCGTTGTTTATATCGAGATGCACTGTGTTGCGTAAGTTGTCAAGGGAAACCATTTGTGAAAGATACAGATTTCGCGCCTGTTTGTCTTTGTCGGATAGTGACTCAAGGAATTTGTTGCCTGCGCCCGGCTTTACACGTACGGTAATGTTATGGACATTATCGATATCGATATTCTTGAAGAGCGTAGAGTTCCACAATGGCTCATAGTCATTTCTCCTAAGACCTTTGGCCACGGCGCCCACATGATAGCTTGTGAGCGAGTCATACTTGGCGTAGACCTCTTTCCCACGGATTTGCCGGATATCCGGGGATTCAGGAAAGAAGGAGGTCTCTATCTCTCCCAGCACTATCTCCCCTTTGCGCAGGATCTCGGCCATCTGGTCCGGTGTCTCTCCGTTCAGACCGTGGATCTGAAGCACTTCCATCATCTCCGGCGACATCTCCCGAACGTTGACGGTGAATGTCTGATCCCCCTTTCCGTCAGAAGATTTATAACAGAATTCGTTGCCATAGAAATTGTAGGCGTAAGGCAAGGAGTTGAAGTTGCCCATGGCCACATGTTCCACATAAGGATTGCTTCGCAATTGCGTCACCAGCATGTCCAGATCGGACTGCCGTGTGTGGATGCTGTCATAAGGTGTGTAACCTTCGGACTTTTCCTGCAGCCACTCCAAGTTTGAGACATATATATCGTCAAGTTTCTGGCCGGTGGAATAACTGTGCAATGAATAAAATGAGCATAGCGCTCCGAATATGAACTGAATGATCAGCAATACGATCACCAGTTCCACGATAAGCCAAATGTTGGCTTTCCATTCACGGAGCATCTGTCTGATAAGTTTCCGTTTCATATTAAGTAGCTAATAAAAATTAATGATTATATGTAGCTGATGGGAATTAACATGAAAACTCGTTCTTTTTTGTTGTTTTCCTCCTGTCGTTCAGTCACTATGTGGCAATGGCTCCTTCACTACAGAAAGAAAACACCTAAAAAAATAACTTCGTTTTCATGTTCATTAATTTCTATTAGCTACTTACTTATTATTAATTGCTTCGACAGGGTTGAGGCGGGAAGCCTGCCACGCCGGAATCGAGGCGCTGATGATGTTGAGTATAAAGCATACCGC
>USIY01000175.1 GCA_900554845.1 uncultured Bacteroidales bacterium
TCGGCCGCGCGTACGTGGGCGGCGTCAGGCATGGGATATTCTCGGCGTTCGGGCAAACCGTATACGCTGTCGGGTAGCTCTTTGCGCTCTTCTGTGTCTAATCTGTCATTCATAGTTTTTTGATTTGGGTTTCAAAATAAAAACATTTGCTGTTTAAAATAGTTTACCCGCATAAACAATCTGCTAAAAATGAAAAAAAGCCGCCCTCACGGGTGACTTTTTTCAAACTTAATGAACAAAATCTATCTTCTAACTGAATATATAACACAGAAAGAATATAAATTGTTATAACACTAATAAAAAATATATGAAAACTATACTAAAAAACGTCAAATCCTTCAAAATTACTCTTCCTCGGGGCGGAATATGTCCAGCGCATAGTTGAGAATGGCGTCTTTCCCGGCCGCGAGCTCCTGTGGGGTGCAGTGCACCTCGATGTCAGGATCGATTCCGAATTCAGTGATACGGTCGTCCGCGTCGTTGATGGGACACGCCGAGAAGCGTATCCCCCATCCGTTGGGCAGTTCAGAGGAAAAAGGCATGCCGCCTCCACCGCCAGTGCGCGCCCCCACGATCGTGACATTAGGAAGCGTTTTCATCACGGCCGTGAAATCGTTGGCCGCTGAGAAACAGCTGCGGTTTGTCAGCAATATTATCGGCCTGTCAAGATATTGTATTCGCCCTTTTTCAGCCGGCTCATATTCCACCTTGAATGGTTTGCTGAACTCTTCGGGTCCCGGACCTGTCTTGTGGCGTATGTATCCGCCTGTAATCTTCTCCGTGATGAAACGACCCACCACCTCCGGCACGTTGGTAAGGTAACCGCCCCCGTTGTCACGGATGTCAATTATCATGCCCACAGTCGATCCTAAAGCAGCCAGAACGTAGTCCAGAGTGGTCGGGGACAACTGTGTGCTGAACGACGGTATGCGGACATACCCCACTGTGTCAGGCAAAAAGACAGCGTAGGTCATGCCTCCTTTCTGATAGCCTCCGAACTTCAGATAATATTCCTGCAATGTCCGCTCGTTGAAGTCCTGGGGATAATCGCTCCACCATTTCTTATAATATGAATTGGCGAAAGGAGCGCTCAAGTTGACATGTCCGTCGCGAAGGCTGTCAAGCATCCCGCTCATTATCTTGAAGAGTTCGACAGGATTCGTTTCGGTAGTGATTTCAGCGCGGCTTTTGGCCGTAACGGCGTCCCAGTCGATCTCTTTTTGCTTGAAGAAACAATAACGTTGCTTGACAATCAGAGCCAATTGGTCGAAATTTTTATAGGGATCGTCCTTGCTGCCCGAATAGGTCAGCGGCTCAGTGCATGATGTCAGAGCCGACGTTGCCAACACTGCCGTGGCAATGACGCATGCCGTTGCCGGCAGATATTTCTTAATTGATTTGTAGGGCGACGGTAAATGCATTGCGTACGTATTGGTTTGTAAGATTGTTGGCGTGGTTCGTGCGTACATACAGACGGTAGCCCAGAACCAGACTCTTGCGGTTCTTGAAGTGCAGCGTCATGGTAAGATGGTTGTTGATTCCGAAGCAGTTTCCCCACCATCCGGCATGCGCCAGCCCGGAATGGTCGCCGAGATATATCTCATAATACGCTTCTCCGTACTCAGGACAGAAAAACACGCCGAGGGTGGGAAGAGCGGCTCGGTCGGCGAACGTGACGGGCAACCGTCCGAAACGTGTTTCCCATGCCAGCCCGGCGGTCAGGTCTATTCCTGCGTAAGCCATGACCTGCACGGGATTGTTGCCGTTGACCGGAAGCCATAAGGCGCCACCCGAGATGTCAAGGGCCCCTCCGAGTGTCATCTCAAGATTTGCGGCAAGGTCCTTGCGCCAGCTCGGTCCCCAGCCGAAACGTCCTCCGACACTCAGCATGGAAGCCGACTCCGAAGGATTCTTTGTGCGCGTGAAATCCAGACCTGCCGTGAACGCCATCACCAGATCGCGGGGATGCTGTCGCATGGCTTTGCCCCATCCGCCGTACCACGCTATGCCGGTGCCGGTGTAGGGAAGAGGACTCAAATAGTCGCAATTGATATTGGCGCCGCCTGTCTCCAGTCCATAGACGGAAGTGACGGGTCGGACCGAATCCACCGTTTCCGCACTAAGGCTCGTCGCGAAGCACAGCGTGAGCAGAATTAAAAATTTTCTAATCATCGAAATCAAATAACGTCGGCTCCGAAATTAGCGGTGGCCTGGATGGATTGTTGTCCTCGGAATAGTCAGAGGGATCAGAGGGCTCTGAGGAATCAGAGCTATCAGAGTGATCAGAGGAATCAGAGTGATCAGAGGAGTCAGGAGTGGCGAGATTGTCGGGGAATTCGGCGTTCTCTGAATCCTGGGCTTCCTCCGCAGTCTCCTCCACGGGCTTCGGAATCTCGCGGATTGTGACGTCCTTGGACAGGGTGAGACGTTTGCCCTTCGCTTTGAAAGATTTCACGGCTATGAATTCAGCGGCGTCGACAGGGACGGCAGGGCGGTCCGAGTCATTGAATTCCATTATGAGATCGGGATCCTTTGTGTCGGTCAGCAACAGAAGCTTAGACCCGGGATCTGTCCCGACAAATCTCTGAGGCTTGGCCGAGGCCTCGAAAGTGAAACGTTTCAGGTACGGCGCATCCAGAGAGGCGTCGTAAAGAGCCAGCGTCCAGATCTTGTCGGGATCGAATTTTTCTATTCGGAGTATGTTGTCCTCGTAGTGGTTGGAATCGGCGTAACTTGAAGTGAAATACTCGCCGTTGGTCTGGATTATCAGAACTTTGTCATCGCCCTGGAACACGCCTAAGCTCTCGCCTCGGCGATCGTAGTTCAGACGGAGCACATCGCGGTCGAACCATACTTCGCGACCTCCCAGCGTACTGCTTCCTTTCTTCTCCATCGACACCGATTTTACGCGGAATTTGGTGACGAGATTGCCCAACGATTCCTTGCCTTTGATCAGCAGATCGGCGAAATTTATGGACAGTTCGGTATTTCGCGGACGGCGTCCGCCGGGTTCCACTGCTTCATCGTAAAGTGACACCCTCACTGTCTCGGCCTCTCCGTTGGGATTGGCGGTGATCCATTCCACACGCGATCCCGGCAAGCCTTTGGTGACGTTGTACTCCTTGTCGCGGGTAAGACCGGTCACGAAGAAGCGCTTCATGTAAGTGTTGCCGCCCTTGCCGTTGCGGTAGATAACGTTGTAGATGGTGCGTCGGTCGTTTTTCTTGAACAACCCTATGTGTATCACACGGTTGTTCTTGCCGCCGCTGCCCACGTCGCCCACATAAAGCTTCTCGGAAACGCGCACTGTCTTGTAAGTGCCGTCACGGTAGAAAAGGATCACGTCGTCAAGATCGGAACATGTGAACTTGAATTCCCCCTCCTTCAGACCGGTGCCTATGAAGTTGCCCACGGGATCGTAATACAGTCTGCGGTTGGCTTCCGCCACTTTCGCGGCCTCTATGCTGTCGAACCCACGGACGGTGGTGCGCCGCGGATACCTCTCCCCGTATTTCTCCTTCAGGTGGAGGTACCAACGTTCTGTGGTTTCGTCTATATGTTCTATGTCGTACGACAGACGCTCTATGTCGGCGTCCAGTTTCGCTATCTTCTCCTCGGCTTTCTCAAGGTTGAACTTCAGTATGCGGCCCATCCTGATTTCCCAGAGTTTCATCAGGTCGTCGTCGGTGATGTCGCGTATAAAGTCCGGTTTGAACGGCTCCATCAATACATCGACACGGCGTACGGCGGCTTCCATGTCCGCGGCTCTCTCCACCATCTGGTCCTTGTACATCCGTTCGGTGATGAATATTTTTTCCAGTGAAGCGTCCATTTTCTGTTCCCGGGTCTCCTGAAGCTGAATTTCAAGTTCTCGTCGCAGAATGTCGCGGGTGCGGCGAACGGAATCGCGCAGCAGTTCCGTCACGCTCAGAAATTCCGGTTTGCGGTCGCGCACCACGCAGCAGTTGGAACTCAGCGACACCTCGCAGTTGGTGAACGCATACAGTGCGTCGATTGTCTTGTCGCTGGACACTCCCGGTTGAAGATACACTATGATGCGCGCCTCCTTGGCGGTGTTGTCGTCGACTTTGCGGACCTTTATCTTTCCCTTCTCCATAGCCGAGAGTATGGAGGTGATGAGCGATGTGGTGGTCTCGCCGAAAGGAAGCTCGGTGATCACGAGTGTCTTTTGGTCCAGTTTCTCGATTTTCGCGCGGACTTTCACTTGTCCTCCTCGTGCGCCGTCGTTATAGCGCGAGGCGTCCATCAGGCCGCCTGTCTGGAAATCGGGGAGCAGACGGAAAGGACGGTCGTGCAGAACGTCCACGGCCGCGTCAAGAATCTCGTTGAAGTTATGGGGCAGAATACGTGAACTCAGACCCACGGCTATGCCTTCCACTCCTTGGGCCAGCAACAGCGGGAATTTCATGGGTAATGTCACGGGCTCTCTCTTGCGGCCGTCGTAACTGGAGGTCCATTCCGTGACTTTAGGCGAGAAGGCAGTCTCGATGGCAAACTCGCTGAGACGCGCCTCGATGTATCGGGGAGCGGCCGCAGAGTCGCCGGTGAGTATGTTGCCCCAGTTTCCCTGGGTGTCGATGAGCATTTCCTTCTGACCCAACTGCACCAGCGCGTTGCCGATCGATGCGTCACCATGCGGGTGGTACTGCATGGTGTTGCCGACTATGTTGGCAACTTTGTTGAATCTGCCGTCGTCCAGTGTCTGCATGGAATGCAGTATGCGGCGCTGCACTGGTTTCAATCCGTCCTCAATGTGGGGGACGGCGCGTTCCAGAATCACATAGCTGGCATATTCAAGATACCATTCGCGGAACATTCCCGCCAGAACGGTCTTGCGGTCCGTGGGTGCTCCGGCTCCGTTTGTCAATTCCTTTTCGTCATTCTCCATCATAAGCACAAAAATAATAATTTTATTTTTCTTTGGCAAATATTATGATTTTTTACTGCTTGTCGACAGGTTACAATCGCCTTGATATGCGCTTGGTTATGCTTTGAAATTTTGGTAATCGGCAATTTTTTTGTATCTTTGCGCGTTAAAGCAAAACCTCGGCCTCGCGTGGCCGGAGTGAATGAAATATATTTCAGAAAAATGTACAGAGATACTACATGCGGGGAACTGCGCCTTGGCGACAGCGGCAAGCGCGTAAAACTCGCCGGATGGGTGCAACGCGCGCGTAAAATGGGAGGCATGACATTTGTCGACCTGCGCGATCGCTATGGATTGACCCAGAT
>USIY01000176.1 GCA_900554845.1 uncultured Bacteroidales bacterium
GTCCCAGTGTGGAAGGCTGCGTCTCGTAGCTGTCGGCGTCGGCCTCGATGACGAAACTGTGACGTTTCCAGATGGCTATGAAGAACACAATCAGCATGATGCTCCCGTTGAAGATGAACGAGAAGTTGTCGCTGTGGGAGTTGAACAGACGCCGTGCGGCTCCGATTATGAAAGGCACCAGCGAGATGCCCACGTAGTTGCAGGTGAGCAGATAGGAGAAATAGGCGTTCTGCTTGGCCGTGTTGGGAGCCACATAGGACGTCTTGTCATAGATCAAGGGCTGGATCACTCCGTAGCCCAGACCCATGATGAAGATTCCCAGGATGTACGACCAGTAGGCGTGAAGCACACTCACGAAGAAGAGTCCGAACACCACCAGGAAGAGAGCGATCTGCATGGTCCATTCTTTGCAGACCTTTATGGCTTTGGGAAGAATGAATCCCGACAGGGTGGCGGACGCGAAGTACATGGCCGTGGCCACCCCTACATCGCCCGTGGAGAGATGGTAGTCCTTCATAGTGAACGGTAGATAATAGCTCACCACTTCCGTGCCGTAGGTGGCTATGAAATAGAGTGCCATCAGTCCGGCCAGAAGCTCCAGCGCCAGTTTGCCTTGGTAATGGAAATTCGGGCCCGCGGGTTTTCCCGTGCGTTTCGTCTGGGCTATGTCCCGGTCGGAAGGCCGTGACGGCTCATGGACAGGAGGCACGAACTCGCCCGGATAGTCGATACGGTGTCCGTAGATGTATTTGCGAGTCATGAACGGTATCATGCAGAGCGGTATCAGCGGCACCATGTACACTATGAATGCCAGGTGCCAGTTGTAGGCCGCTACCCAGCCCACGAATAGTGTGGCAAGGATGACCATGAAGTTGCTCACGCCGGACTTCATTCCCAGAGCCTTGGTGCGCGCTTTGCCGACTGTATATTCCGACAGCAACGACGCAGCCAGAGGAATGATTAGGCCGCAGCCCACGCCCAGAAGACAGCTCAGGATAATCAGTTCGATCATCTTGTCCGCGAAGAAATACAGAATGCCGGTCAAGGTGTAGATTCCCAGTCCGGCTCCGAGAATATACATCTGGTTCTTGGGGTTGCACAGCTTTCCCGAGAAGAGGATGAAAGGAATCGTCACCAGATTGGGGAGCACGGTCAGCAATTGGATTTCCAGTTCGGTGACGTTGGCGAAGACATCGTCCAGTTTCCCCATAATGGGGGAAATGGCGAGTCCGGGCAGATTCACCGTCAGCGAAATAGAGAGAATGGCAAGCAGGGATATGTATGGTATTTTCCCGCAGCCGCTATCGATATATTTCATAAGTGGGGTTTTTTAGAGTTATCTTATTTCGTCACGTCCTTCTTGTAATATGTGTCGGAAACGGTGCCGATGAAGGTTTTGCGGGTAAGGATCGCGTAGATCAGGAAGATTCCGCACACCACGACGCTGATCACGAATGGGAACGCGCTTTCCACGGATTTGTCGAATATTTTGCAGATGCCCTGTGTGATTAGCGGCTCCACCACGATCGCGGCGTAATTGGCCGTCAGGATTATGGAGAGGGCTTTTGTGGTCAGCGACGGACGGTTCACGCACTGTGTGGCCTTGTTGTAGAACAGAGGCTGGAGCGCTCCGTATCCCACGCCCGCCACAATCACTCCCGCGCCGACGATTTGCACGTTGCTTGCGAGGACTATCACCAGCATTCCGATGAGGCAGAGGCTGGTGCACACCAGTACGGTCTTACCTCTCAGCATACGGATGATGGGAGTCAGCGAGATGCCGCAGAAGAACACCATCAGGAAAAAGATGGAGGTCAGCGAGCCTGTCACCGAAGGATTGAAGTGCCGTGCCTGGGCAAGGAAGGGAAGATATTCGGAAATGGATATCGTGCCGAACGTGAGCAGGAAATAAGCGCAGAACAGCGCCACCATTCTTCCCACGTCCACACCTTCTTTGTTGCATTCGTCGGAGGGGGCGTCAGTGGGTGTCGCCACGTAGTTGGCTATGTCGGCTTTGGTCGGGTCGAGCTCGTTCATCGGCACGCGTCCGATGAAGTTGACCAGAATCAGCGGAACGAGACAGACGGCGTACACCATGAACGGTGCGTGCCAGCCCACTCGTGCCAGCCAGCCCACGGCGAAAGTGGCGAGCACCAGCGTCAGGTTGGAGATGGCGCTCTGAAGACCCATCTGTTTCATCAGCGGTTTGCCGGCGAATGTGTCGGACAGCAATCCGGTGGAGAAGGGCACCAGAATGCCGGCGCCGATTCCAAGGGTGCAGCTGAATATGATCAGCGCGAGCATAGATGTGGAGAGCATGTATCCCACCGTGGAGCCCGCGAATATCAGCAATGCGGTTACGATCAGTATCTTTTTGTGGTTGGTCGTCGACAGCTTGCCCGACATCAGCACGAACGGAATGATCAGCAGGTTCGGCAGCATTGTCAGCAATTGCTTCTCCAACGCGCTTGTGTTCGGGAAAATGCGCGACAATGTGTCGAGCATCGGAGTTACCGCAAGACCTGGCAGATTCACTATTAGCGAAAGCGACAATATGGCGATATACGCCATCGGATCCAACGGAAGTTTGCCTGTGTTGATTGGTTTCATATCTTACGGGTTTTATAGTTGCCAAGCACAAGACCCGGAAGCCTCGCTCCCAGGCTTGTGCTTGGTGTGTAAATGATAGGAATCAGTTATTTCATGAACATTTTCACAGGATTCCAGCGGCCGTCCAGTGCGTCGGGCACGAAGTCCACGGATTCGTCCTGTTTCATGTCGGCCCAAGGGCTCTGGCTCCAGATGAAGGGGAGATGACGCACGTGGGCCGTGCCGAACTTCATCCAGAATGAGGTCTTTGTGCCGTTGATGTCGGGCACGCGGCTAAGGTTCTTCAGTGTGTCGAGAATCAGCTGACGTGAGCCTGCCTTGGCATCCACGGATCCGTCCGGACGCATGCGGGCCATCTCCGTCGTGCCGTACCCGAGGTCCCAGCGGCCGTAGACCGACAGCGGCTCGCGGTCCTCGGTGTAGGTGATCAGATCCTTGGCGGTCTCGATGTCCTGTACAGTTCCGATGCGGTCCCACAGCTGGTTGCGGCGCATAGGACGAAGGTTCATGCTCTCCAGCTCGTAGCCTACCCACCACGACACGGGCTGGTTCACTCCGAACACGTGCGTCGGGGTAATCAGATGGTGGTCATAGTCCAGATGGTTCGGGACATAACCGGTGGAGTCGGTCATCTTTACCTCCTTGCCGTCGCACACGAAGAGGACAAAACGGTTGTAGGACATGTCCAGCAGACCGATTTCGCCCGTGTTGGCGTCCACAAGATGGTAACCGTTCAGATATGTGCCGGTGTTGTCGAGCTTGCAGTAGTCGTAGAATTCCCGGATGCTGTGCGCGAACTGTTCGGCGGCCGCCGAACGGTAGGCCAGGAAGATGCCGTCAAGCTTGGTCTTGTCGTACAGGTCCACATGTGTGGTCTCGTTGAATCCGATGCCGTTGCCGTTGAATCCGAAGTCCGTGTTGGATCCGAACTGTCCCGGACAGTTGGCGTTCTGTGTCACGAAGTCTTCGCCGATCACGTAGGTCACCGCGCAGCTCTGGGCCCAGAAGCAGCACCAGGAATTGTGTGTCCAGAACACGTTGTGGTCCGGCATCATCTTGGTGAAGGCCGTGCAATGGTCCGGCTTTGAGGTTTTGTGCATTGACTTGGTGGCCGTTCCGTAACCCATCACCAGACCGATCTTGTCGCCGATGGCGTCGAAGAGATCGTACTGCATGTTGATGAACACCACGTCCATATAGGTCAGAGGGGCGTTGTCGATGCCGAGACGCAGCTGGTCCTCGGCGAACGCCGACAGAGCCAGGTCGGAGAACTGGACGTCTTTGCGGGGTTCGTTGCCGGCGGCGCCGTCGTAAATGCCCAGCATTCGGATCATCAGACGGGTTATGTTGCGGTACATCGGGTCCTCCTGCTTGCCTGAAAGAACGTCGTAAGTGTAGTTGTAGTTCTGGATCAGGCTTTCGGCCGAAGCCGTGAGGTATTCCGGATGGACGTCCACGTTAAGGTTGTCCTGCGGAGTGGCTCCGATAAGGAAGTTTTTCCATGAATTGTTTCGGGTGGCGACGATCATGGCGTTGCCTTGGACTTTGCCCTGCACATAGCCCGCGTTGTACTCGTTCTGGTAAATCGAGACGTTCGGGTTCTGGGCGTAGATTGCGAAGTTCCAGTTATTGTCGACACACTGTGCGAAGCCGCAGGTGTACTCGTCGAGTACGAACTGGGTGGCTTCCGTGTTCTTGAATTTCGGGGTGTATGTAGCCATATTCTTGTTCTTGCGCCGGTGCGCAAGGGAATTTAGATGTTAAACGATTTTTGAAAGTTTGTTCTCGTGTACTGTTCAGGCATTTACTCCATGAAGAGTTTCACGCGGTTCCAGGCTCCGTCGATTGCGTCGGGGATGCAGTCCACCTCCTCGGGCTGTTTGAACTTAGCCCATACGGACTCTGACCATATGAATGGAGTTCCGTCCAGTTTCACGCTTCCGAAGCGCATCCAGAAGGAGGTCTTCTCGCCGTCCTTGGAGGGCTTCATGGAGAGTGAGGCGAGGACTTTCTTGATTTCCTCGGTGCCGAAAGCCTTGGCGTCGATCGATCCGTGGGGCTGGTAGCGGAGGAATTCGGATGTTCCGTAATTCTTGTCCCAGCGTCCGGCGATGGATATGGGCTCCAGGTCGTCGTTGTAGGTGATGAGGTTCTTGGCGTCGTCCATTGTCCTTACGCCGCCGATGTGGCGGTAGAGCTGGTAGCGGCGTTTCGGAGCGCCGTCGATGGTCTGCAGCTCACGCCAGATGCGCTTGTAGACAGGTATGTTGCACCCCAGCACGTAGGTAGGGCTGATCATATGGTGGTCGTAGTCCAGGAAATTGGGCTCGTAGCCGGTGGAATCCTTTACGGTGAGTTTCTTGCCGTCGCCTTTGAAGAGCGCGAAGCGGGCGTAGCTCATGTCGATCATGCCGAACTCGCCGCGGTAGGCGTCCACAAGCATGTAGGCGTTCAGATAGGTGCCGGTGTTGTCGAGCTTTACGTATTCGTAGAAATCATCGATGGATGTTGCGAACGACTCTGCCGCCGCCGCGCGCCATGTCAGCCAGAGGCCCAGAGTCTTGGACTCGTTGTAGAAATAGGTCTCGGTGGTTTCGTTGAAGCCGATTCCGTGTCCGTTG
>USIY01000177.1 GCA_900554845.1 uncultured Bacteroidales bacterium
GCGACATCCCCGCTTTAGTTGCTATTCCCGGAACCATCGTCATCATCACGTAGGCCACATCCTGACGCAGCGACTTCAGCAACTCCGTCTTTTCCTCCCGAAGTCCGGACAGGCTGACATGGACGTTTTTCGGATCCAGTTCATAGCTCTCCAATAGATTGAACAAATGATAACGGATATCTTCCTTCTCGCGCCACTCATGCGTCACCGACATCAGCAGTTTTTTGCCGTCGAAAGCCACAAAATCGGCCCATCCCTTGCGGACGTCTATATAGACTCTCGGCATATCCACGATTTTATCTTTCATTCTTGCCACCAACACAGTCTGATGACTGCGTATCCGCGCGCCGGGAAAAGTTCGTTGCAGGAACGCCTGCAGTCCTGGAGTCAGTGTGTACAGACATACTTTATCCTCAAGATAATCGCGCATTATGTCCTCTTCATTGGCGGCATAGACGGTCGTGAAAATCTTGTCTCCGGGATCGTCGTCACCGTCAATCACCGTCTCGGGCGCCCAGAGTGCATATGGAGTGTTTATGGCTATGTCGGCCGCGAAATCGTCAAGCAGCTGAGGGTGATCGTACACTGCCCCTTCCACACGTTCCAGAAGATTCTCTCCGTCGTCCGGCCACTCCTCACGAAACAGTGTCTCTACTTCTTCCATCGGATTTTCCACATTCCGCAGATATGCCTCTACGCCGGCAGAGCCTATCACCATCACCAAACGCCAGTCCGACGGATCGCCTATCCGCACCGCTCGATATCCGTTGTTGTATTCCATGCTCTTTTATTTCAGATTCTCCCTATCGCGCGCATGAACCATACGCTCTTCCTTGCAAAGTTACGAAATTTCTTGCAATTTTCGTTGGCTTAATTTGTATTTCAGTGCCATGGCAGCTCCACGCACTGTCAAATAAGTTTCAAACGCCAGCCAAAGAATATTGTTGTTTCCTCCCTGCGGAGCAATCAGATTGATGATGAAAAACAATCCGGCGCCTAATATCGTTGCCCACATCATCACTCCGGTCTTTGCCAGACCTATATAGACTCCGTCAAAAACAAACGCAAGCACCGTCAAGGGGGGCAGCAGCATTACCCATACGCGCATCGAAACAACTTCGGAAATCACCTCCGCACGGTCGGTGAGCAATCCGGCTATTCCGGGACCTCCCGCAGCATAAATTATAAAAAACAGGAAAGCCTGACCCAGTCCCCATTCCAAAAGAGTATTGACGCTGCGTCTTACCATTCCGGGTTCCCCGGCGCCGCGGTATTTCCCCACCATAGCCTCGCCGGCGAAGGCGAAGCCGTCCATAAAATAGCTGAAAAAGATAAAAAACTGCATCATCACGGCATTGGCCGCCAACACTGTCTCTCCCATTCTCGCCCCGAGCGACGTCATGGTCAGGGAAACGGCCATTATGCACCCGGAACGAACAAACAGCTGGCTGTTCACATTGAAAAAAAGGCTCCATTTCACTTTGCTGCTCCGACCGCTGATCCAGTCCATGCTCCGGAACGTGGCGCCCGCTCCTCCCGGTTTCCGCTCCGCGCTCTTTCCCTTTATCCATACAAAGCACACTGCGGCTGAGCTGCAAGCGCCTATCCAGTTGGAAATCACCGTTCCCATGGCCACTCCGGCGATTCCGTAACCCAGCGTAAGACCCAGCAACACGTTCAGACCGATGTTTACTGCGTTCACTCCTATCGCTATCGCCATAGGCACACGTGTGTTCTGCATTCCCAGAAACCAGCCGGTCATGGCCATGATCCCCAATTGGGCCGGGACTCCCCACACGCATATTCTAAAATATTGAGAGGAAAGATCCGCCACTTCCTCGCCCGGATCCGTTAGATGAAGCAGCAACGACAATAACGGTGCCTGCAGCGCCAGTACAGCCACCGCCACCGCAAGACCTATCTCCAACGATTTTTTCAGAATGTCGGTGCAACGCGCGCGGTCGCGCATTCCAAAGGCCTCGGCGCCCAGACCCGTGGTACCCATCCGCAGGAATCCGAACAACCAGAACACCACGTTCATCATCATCGATCCCACAGCGATGGCTCCTATCGCCGCCGTGCTCCCGAGATGTCCCGCCACCGCCGTGTCGCAAAGACCCAGCAACGGAACTGTAAGGTTGCTTAGAATAGCAGGCGTGGCAAGTCCAAGCAATTCGCGGTTGAGGCCCCCTCTCACATTAAGCGTGCATCTCGCCGACCAGCGATGTTTCCATCAGTCGTTTCACATCTTCGGCGCTGTAACCCTGTCCGAACAACGACATGAGTTTGGTTATGGCCGCCTCGCTGGTCAGGTCGCGCCCGCTTATCACGCCCGCGCGGCGCAATCCCTCTCCGGTTTCGTATCTGAGGGGATCCACCATGCCGTTGTCGCACTGCGTCACATTGACTATTACTATGCCGCGGTCCACAGCCTCCTTCAATGTCCGTACGAACCATTCGTCGGTCGGAGCGTTACCGGCGCCGAAAGTCTTCAGAACGATGCCGCGAAGATTCGGAGCGTTAAGCATATGACGCAGCAATTCTTCCGTGAGTCCCGGGAAGAGACTCAGATACATCACGTTGGAATCCATGCCGTAATGCACTGTAAGAGGACCGTCGCTCTTAGGACGCCACAGTACGTCGTGACGGAAACTGATTCCAAGCCCTATCTTGGCAAGACGCGGAAAATTATTGCTTTTGAAGGCGTTGAAATTATCCGCGGAATATTTCGTGGAACGGTTGCCGCGCCATAGATAATTTTCAAAGAGTATGCACACCTCCTGGATCATCGGACGGTTGTCGGCGTCCACGGCAGCCGCGATCTGCAGCGCCGTGATCAGATTTTCCTCTCCGTCTGTGCGCACCTCGCTGATAGGAAGCTGGCTTCCTGTGATCACTACCGGTTTACGTAGATTTTCAAGCATGAAGCTCAAGGCCGATGCCGTATAAGCCATGGTGTCGGTGCCGTGGAGAACCACAAAGCCATTGTACTGATCGTAACTTTCCTCTATGATGCGCGCGATCGTGTCCCAGTGACCCGGGTTGATGGCCGACGAGTCAATCGGTTTTTCGAACTGGAAATAATCCAGATCATAATTCAGGTGACGCAACTTCGGAACGTTCTGTATAAGGTAGTCAAAATTATAAGGTTCAAGGAGCTGGGTCTCCGGATTAACGGCCATGCCGATAGTTCCCCCCGTATAGATGATCAGAATACAAGGTCTGTTTTCTCCTTCGGAATCGTCCGGCATTCGAGTAAGCGTGCCTATCGCTCCGCTGATGTTAGTATCATGCAGTTTGACAATTGGAATGGTTGACCGCACATGGTTCCCCTTAGATTCCGTATGTTGTGTTTTATTCATGGACCACTACCTTTGTGCAGGTGATTTATTAAAAACACAAAATTAATAAAAAACTTTTATTTCATCAATACTTGACGGATTTTCCCTTCATACTCCAAGGCATAAAAAATGCGCGCCCTTTTGAGGCGCGCGTTTATTATATTGTAAAAGATTGTCAGAAAGCCACTTTCATACTCTTGTTACCTTTCACTACAATGTAGAGACCGCTCGTCGGATTTTCAACGCGTACGCCCTGCAGGTTGTAATATACGGCAGGTGTGTCTTCCTCTGTCTCTATGCTTGCCACACTGCCGGATTTAAGGATGTAGAGGCTGGGAAGATTATAGACTTCCGGAGCCTTTGCGGGAGCAACATTTGTGTAGAATGTGCCTTCGGCGCCCTGACTCTGGCATACGAAGCAATCGGTGTTCTTGTCATTGGTCATCTTGATGGCTCCGTCGGTCATGGTGTAAGTCCAGTAGCTGAACTCATTGGCCTCGTTATAGAGCTGGAAGGATGTGAAATGGCTGTCGTCCATCGAATAGTAGCGGCCCTCGGCGTCCTTGATGGTGAGTTTGCCGTCTGCCACGGTGATGTCGAAAACATTTTCCTTTACGCTTTCACAGGTATTGCCCGTAACGTCGCCGCCGTTCAGGCTGATACGGCCGTAGCCGGCGCCTGAGGCAACAGGTGTTCCGATCTTGCTGTCGCATACTATCACATACTTGCCGGTTATTACTTCGTTCACTTTCTCGAATGTCAGCTTTTCGGGCTGAGGAGGTGTGGGATCGCCTGAGGTCAGCTTGTAAAGACAGGGAAGATTATAGACTTCGGGAGCGTTTGCGGGAGCCACATTGGTGTAGAATGTGCCCTCTGCGCCCTGGCTCTGGCATACGAAGCAATCCGTGTTCTTGTCGTTGGTCATCTTCAGAGAGCCGTCGGTCATGGTGTATGTCCAGTAGCTGAACTCGTTGGCCTCTTCATACATCTGGAAGGATGTGAAATGGCTGTCGTCCATTGAATAATAGCGGTTAGAGGCGTCCTGCATAGTCAGTTTGCCGTCTGCCACTGTAATAGTGAATACATTGGCCGCTACGCTTTCTGCCGTATTGCCCGTTACTTCGCCGCCGTTCAGGCTTATTCTTCCGAAGCTGCTGCCGGCGGATACAGGTGTTCCGATCTTACCGTCGCATACAAGGATGTATTTACCGCTCGTTACCTCAGTCACCTTCTCGAATTTCAGAGTTTCGGGAGTAGGATCTCCGCCGGCACTTGGATCCAGAGTACCTTCACCGGACACCACAACATTCTTGATGCGTGCCTGAGCTGTCTGAGCTTTTCCAGTGAAGGTAGCGCTACCGTTGCTGTTGGTAGCGGTTAACGATGCGTCATCCACGCTCAGTACTCCCGTCCATCCTTCGGAAAGCACAAGATCCACCACATACTTGTTTTCCGAGTAATTGTCGTAGGTAATGACAACCTTGTTCATCTTGAACGTGCCGCTCGCAGTGATTGTGAATGTAGATCCCTTGTAGATACGCCACGCGAAGGTGTTGTTGTTCGGGGCGAGAAGATCTTTTGTCGATTCATCTTTAGCCGTGGTGATCTTGAATCCGTCCTTGTTGAGCGACCATCCGTTAGCATCGCCCGTCCAATTGTCGTTTGCGGCGGTTGCAATGTCGAATACTGTGTAATCCGCGGCTCCTGCTGTCAAAGCCATAGCGACGGATGCCAATGTGAGTAAAAGTTTTTTCATAAATTAGATATTTGTGTTTTATCTGGTAATTCCAAAAATTAGATATATGCGTTATATCAGCAAT
>USIY01000178.1 GCA_900554845.1 uncultured Bacteroidales bacterium
GTCCTGTATTCAACGCCCCGATGGGAGGCACCGTCCTCGAGGTAAAGGTTAAGCCCGGCGACGCTGTGAAGGCAGGTGACACCCTCCTGGTTTACGAAGCCATGAAGATGGAGAACAATCTTGTCAGCGACCGTGACGGAGTCATTGCCAAAGTCATGGTGGAGGACGGCGATGTCATGAACACCGACCAGCCGTTGTTCCAGTTCGCCGGCGCAGGGGCTCCCGCTCCTAAAGCGGCTCCCGCTCCAAAGCCTGCCCCCAAACCCGCCGCTGCTCCAAAGGCTCCCAAGGCTGAGGCATGCCCTGTGACCCCTGTTAAGGGAATCGACATCAATAGAGCATATCCTGCCGTAGAAGGCGGAACCGCCGGAAATCCCGTGCCCGAGCATCACTCCGCCGCAGCTCCCGCTCTGAAACTTGCCAACGGCACGACGCTTCAGATCGACATCAATCCCGACGGAGGAATCTCCATCAAGATTACTACAGGTAAGTAAAACATACTTCACATGAATTACGGGTGCAGTCTTGCGGCTGCACCCTATTTATTTGATTATATTCTGGTTATCATTCAAGAAGAGATGAATGTCCGGTTCATGTTTGCGTGATTTCAAAAAAATTAGTAACTTTGCAGGCCATTTAGTGGGATCGCGACCTGCTAAGAACAAACTAAATTAAACAAGTACGTACAAAAATGAAAAAAGATCTTCATCCCAAGGAGTACCGCGAGGTTTGCTTCAAGGACATGTCGAACGATGAGACATTCATCACCCGTTCCACGGTTGCATCACGTGAGACCATTGAAATCGACGGCAAGGAATATCCCCTTGTAAAGCTCGAGATCACCTCTTCTTCACACCCCTTCTTCACGGGCAAGCAGAAATTGGTCGACACCGCCGGTCGCGTGGACAAGTTCCGCAGCCGTTACGGCAACCGCACAAAGAAGTAATTCTCCTGCCGGAAATATCAGGACAAAGCCATCCTCTTCGGATGGCTTTTCTTTTGTGCTTACTCATCACTTGAATTCGTCATTGGCATTTCATCAAGGGCTGTACGTAATTTGCCTACGTCCGAAAAATTTGGTAATTTTGCACTTTGAAATTATTTCCCCAAAATGGTATTACCGGTTTATTTATACGGGCATCCCGTTCTGCGGCAGGAGGCCGAAGACATTGAGAAGGATTACCCCGAACTCGAGAAACTTATCAAAGATATGTTCGAGACCATGTACGCCACCGACGGCGTGGGTCTCGCGGCCCCGCAGATAGGCAGATCCATAGCCGTCATCGTCATCGACGGTTCCGTGTTGGCCTCCGACTTTCCCGAATGCGCGGACTCGAAGATGGTGTTCATAAATCCGCAGCTTGAGGTTATCGAGGACGTTGAGCCGGTGAGTCGTGCCGAAGGATGTCTTTCTCTCCCCGGACTGAACGAGAATGTGCGACGCACAGAGCATGTGGTGTTGGAATGGGTAGATGAGAATTTTCAGCCGCACAAGCAGGAATTCCGCGGTTTCTTGTCCCGTATAATCCAACATGAGTACGACCACCTTCTCGGCGAGGTGTTCACCGACCATATATCCCCTATTCGCAAACAGATGATAAGGGGAAAACTCAACAATCTGGAACGCGGCAAAACAAAAGCCGAATACCGTACCGTTGCAAAGCCGCATAAATAATCCTCCACCCATACATCTACCTTTATATTATGGCAGACGACAAGAAAGTAATTTTTTCTATGGTGGGCGTTTCGAAAACGGTGCCCCCCCAGAAACAGATTCTTAAAGACATTTACCTCTCATTCTTTTACGGTGCCAAGATCGGCATTATAGGTCTCAACGGATCCGGTAAATCCACCCTTCTTAAGATCATCGCCGGTATCGACAAGTCTTATCAGGGCAATGTGGTCTTCTCCCCCGGCTACAGCGTGGGCTATCTGGAGCAAGATCCCAAACTTGATCCCGAAAAGACAGTCCGCGAGGTTGTGCAGGAAGGAGTTCAGCACGTGATGGAACTTCTCAGGGAATATGAAGAGGTGAATAATGCTTTCTGCGATCCGGAGGTACTGGAAAGCGAGGAGAAGATGAACAAACTGATGGAGCGCCAGGCCGAGCTTCAGGACAAGCTGGATGCATCGGATGCCTGGAACATCGACAACAAGCTGGACCGCGCCATGGATGCCTTGCGTTGTCCCCCCGATGACAAACAGATAAAATATCTCTCCGGAGGCGAGCGGCGCCGCGTGGCGTTGTGCCGTCTGTTGTTGCAACAGCCCGACATTCTTCTTCTTGACGAGCCCACCAACCACCTCGACGCCGAGTCCGTGGAATGGCTGGAACAGCATTTGGCCCAATATCCCGGCACACTTATAGCCGTTACACACGACCGCTACTTTCTGGACCACGTGGCCGGTTGGATTCTCGAGCTCGACAGAGGCGAGGGCATCCCATGGAAAGGCAACTACTCGTCATGGCTTGAGCAGAAGACACAGCGCATGGCCCTGGAGGAGAAACAGGCTTCAAAACGCCGCAAGACCCTTGAACGGGAGCTGGAATGGATACGTATGGCCCCGAAAGCCCGTCAGGCAAAAGGTAAAGCACGTCTGTCGAGCTATGACCGCTTGCTCAACGAGGACCAGAAGGAACGGGAGGAGCGTCTCGAAATTTTCATCCCCAACGGTCCGCGCCTCGGCAACAAGGTAATAGAAGCCAACAATCTTGAGAAAGCTTACGACGACAAGATTCTTTTCAGCGACCTTAACTTCACGCTGCCCAGCAACGGCATTGTCGGAGTAATCGGCCCCAACGGAGCCGGAAAGACCACCTTGTTCAGGCTGATTATGGGCATGGAGAAAGCCGACAAGGGATCATTTGAGGTCGGAGACACAGTTAAAATCGCCTACGTTGACCAGACTCACAAGGATCTGAGTCCCGACAAGTCGGTTTACGAAGTGATTTCGCAAGGAGTCGAGTCGTTCCGTATGGGAGGCCGCGACGTCAACGCCCGCGCCTACCTGTCGCGATTCAACTTCACGGGCGCGGATCAGGAAAAGAAAATCGGCGTTCTGTCCGGCGGCGAACGCAACCGTCTGCATCTTGCCATGGCGCTGAAGAGCGAAGGCAACGTACTGCTGCTCGACGAGCCTACCAACGATATCGACGTCAACACCCTCCGGGCTCTTGAGGAAGGTCTCGAGAACTTCGCCGGTTGTGCTGTCGTAGTCAGCCACGACCGTTGGTTTCTGGACCGTATCGCCACCCACATCCTCGCTTTCGAGGGAGACAGCAAAGTGACATTTTTCGAAGGCAATTACTCCGAGTACGAGGAATTCAAGAAACGGCGTGACGGCACAGAAGACACGCCTCACAGAATAAAATACCGCAAACTTATATAACCCTCTTGAAACGACAATAATAATCAATATTCTTACTTATTAATTTAATGGACTGGCTAATTGATCTTTTAAGGCCTTTCAACACCTCGCTGGCGAGCACCATCGTTCTATATTCGGTGGTGATATTCGTCGGTATCTGGCTTGGCAAAGTCAAGATATTCGGAGTGTCGCTGGGCGTTACTTTCGTCCTGTTCGTAGGATTGCTGCTGGGTCATTTCGGCTATTGCGCCAACCCCGACGTTCTGCATTTCTTGCGTGAGTTCGGACTTATCCTGTTCATCTTCTCGATCGGTATGCAGGTAGGTCCGGGATTTTTCTCATCCTTCAAGGAAGGTGGCATCCGCATGAACGCTCTGGCAATGCTCGGCATCGGCCTCAACGTGGCCATCATGCTCGCGATCTACTTCATCCAGGGTGGTTCGGAAGGAAGCACCTCCATCGCGCAGATGGTCGGCATTATGTCCGGCGCCGTAACCAACACACCCGGTCTTGGTGCCGCACAGCAGACTTACCTGCAGGTTATCCCCGACGGTTCCTCCGTCAGTCAGGAGATGTCAATGGGCTATGCCGCGGCCTATCCTCTCGGTGTTATCGGCATAATCCTGACAATGATCCTTCTGAAGGCTATCTTCAAAATCGACAATGCCAAGGAAACGGCCGAACTCGACGCCGAATCCAACAGCGCGGAGCTCGCTCCCCACATGGTGACATGTCAGGTCACAAACGACCTGATCGACGGTCTGAACATGCTGAAGCTCCACACCCTTATTTCCGTCGACTATGTGATTTCACGTATTGAGCGACCCGATGGCATGATCGAGATTCCCACATCTAAAACGGAGATTCATAAGGGCGACCTGTGCCTTATTGTATGTCCCGCACAGGACGAGGAAATATTCACACGTTTTATCGGTCCTATCATCGAAAAGAAATGGGAGATGGACCGCGGTCCGGTGGTATCACGCCGTATTCTTGTTACAAAAACAGAATACAATGGCGCGAAACTGGGTTCCCTGCATTTGCACGACGCATATCAGCTGAACGTCACGCGCGTCAACCGCGCCGGCGTGGACCTGATCGCAAAACCGGGTCTTCGTCTGCAGATGGGCGACCGTCTGACCGTAGTCGGCAAGATCGACGACATCGAGAATCTCGCCAACAAGCTCGGAAACTCCATGAAACGTCTGCACGAGCCCAATCTGATAACGATGTTCATCGGTATTTTCTTGGGAATCATCGTCGGAAGCATTCCCTTGCAGTTCCCCGGCATGTCTGTGCCGATGAAACTCGGTCTGGCGGGCGGACCACTTGTGGTCGCCATCCTGTTGAGCGCATACGGCCACAAGATCCATCTGGTCACCTACACCAACTCGTCGGCCAACCTTTTGCTCCGTGAGCTTGGTATCTGTCTGTTCCTTGCTTCCGTAGGACTTGCCGCCGGTAAGGACTTCGCCGCCACTGTGTTCACTCCAGACGGCGCGACATGGGTACTCTATGGATTCATCATCACGATGGTCCCCCAGATGGTGATGGCAATCGTGGCACGGGCAAAGTACAAGATGAATTATTTCAGCATCTGCGGTATGTTGTCCGGTACATATACCGACCCGCCGGCACTTGCTTACGGCAACAAGATCGCCAACAACGACGCTCCCGCCGTAAGTTACTCCACGGTCTACCCGCTCACGATGTTCATGCGTGTAGTCGTGGCGCAGCTGATAATCCTCTTCTTCATATAG
>USIY01000179.1 GCA_900554845.1 uncultured Bacteroidales bacterium
GTCCTCGGACATGACGGCTGACGAGACATTTGCCGCCAACTTCGACTTCTCTGTACGAAAGGACAGCAAGGGTAAAGGCAATCGCCGCGCCAGCGAGAAGGACGAGGCCCAGATAGGCGTGATACAGCGCCTGTGGCGCAACGCCGCGACAATCGTCAACGCCATGAAGCCCTCCGCTCCCGGAGAAGTGATATTCACTTCATTGAGCAACTATATCGGCATCGACCGTCCCGTCGTGCGGATGTGGCTGACATCCATAACCCGCAAGGAGATTGTGGCATCACTGGAGAACGGCGGCAACGCTCCCGAATATTATGCAGAGTTCCATGACAACGCGATTGCGGAACATACAATCGGGGCGCATCCGATAGAACCCGACTATGCCGGGCTGGAACCATCGCAGGGACTGTGGTGCATGGCGGACCTCAAAGCCGCCGCCCTGACACTATGGGGCTGGGCGCCGGCAAAAACAGCCGGGGTAGCGTATGCACTCTATAACAAGGGACTCATCAGTTATCCTTCCGACAACACATCCACGCTCCCCCTCTCGCTGACGGCAACCGTCGGGGACACATTCGCCAACCTGCGCCATCATCCCGTTCTGGGCAAGAAGGCGACTTCGGTGTCAGTGACAGGAGCCGAAAGCGTATGGTCCGACGACACTGACGCGCTCCATGCCGTAACGGTAACCGGACTCTATCCCGTTGACCTCTCACGGGAGGAAGAAATGCTCTATATTGTCGTCGCAGACCACATCCTCGATGTTTTCAGCCCCGGAAAGAGCGAATGAGAACTGAAAATCCCGGATTTATTTCGCACTCTGCGGATAAATGACTAATTTAGCCACTGAATCACAGTCTTAAAACGGTTATTTTCGTTCTGGCTGTGGATAAAGTGGCAGTAGGCGGGAGGGAAACCCGCCTACTTTTTTACCGGCGTATAAGCCGGCCATTCCCTCCATAATCAAAAAGCAGGAGGGCAAAGCCATCGGAAAATCCACACTGAAATGGAAACACCGAAAAAATACGGTGAGCCGGATTTCTATATCGGCTATCTCCGTGAGCATCTTAAAGAACATCATTTCGATAAAGAGAACACACAGAAATTCATAGAGAACCGCGTCGATGACGCACTTGACACATACACCGGAGAGTTCGCATCAGGCAGACCGCCTTATATCTGCCATGAACTTGCGATGCGGACACTGCTTGAAAAGCTGTATGTCTCACGCTTCGACATAATATATCATATTATAGAAGAAGACTGCTGGCTGCGTCTTGACCCGTCTGTATGGGAAGTGACGGCTGTGCATTTCGCATCAGACAGGGAGATAAACGCTATACTTGACAAGTATGGCGCGGACGGCGGTTTTCTTGAAAAGGAGGCTTACCCGGCGATGCGTCTGGAGCTTCTCGGCATCCTGAACGAGAAACTGGACGGCTATGAGTTATAACCGGCTTCAGACAATGCGTGACAACATCGAGGCGATACGGCTTGCCCTGCGCCTCGGTGTTGCAGGACGCTCGGCCCAGACTCCCGAAGAACGGGAGGTGCTGAGAAAGTACGCCGGATTCGGCGGTCTGAAATGTATCCTCAACGATGCAAACGAGCTGTCAGACGCTGCCAAGTGGAGCAAATCGGACATCGAGCTGTTCATGCCCACGGTTGAACTGCGCCGCCTTATCCACGACTATACAAAAGATGACAAGGAGTTTGCACGGTATATGGACTCGCTGAAAGCATCGGTGTTGACGGCGTTTTATACGCCGACACCCGTTGTGGACGCTCTTTCGGATGCTCTGAAATACTCCGGCGTTGAGGTAAAAAGTTTTCTGGAACCGTCCGCCGGACAGGGTGCCTTCATAGATTCTTTCCTGCGCAATGACCGTTACCCCGGTGCGGAAGTGCTGGCGTATGAGAAGGATTTGCTCACGGGCAAAATCCTGTCAGCCCTGCATCCGTCGATACTGACCCGTATAGAGGGATTCGAGAAGATTGAGCGCGACTTCGACGGCTATTTCGATGTGGCGGCCTCAAATATTCCTTTCGGGGATTTTGCGGTTGCAGACCCTGCGTATGCGGTGAGCAAGGAGATTGCCTACCGTCAGGCGACAAAGACGATTCATAATTATTTCTTCCTGAAGGCTCTCGACCAAGTGCGCGAGGGTGGTCTTGTGGCGTTCATAGCCTCACAGGGAGTAATGAACGCCGCCAGCCCTTTCGTGCGCATGGAGCTTGTGAAACGCGGAGACCTTGTGGCGGCTCTGCGACTGCCAAACAATACTTTCTCCGACAATGCCGGAACCGATGCGGGGTCTGACCTGATTATACTCCAGAAGCATACGGGAAAGAAAGCGTTATCGGCAGATGAGGAATTCTTCATTCAGTCGGTAGTTGACCGGGGTACGAAGGTGCCGGGCAACAAGTTTTTTCAGGCATTTCCGCAGAATGTGATATGCACGGATGCCAAAGTTGGCACAGACCAGTATGGCAAACCGGCAATCATCTATAAGCATGACGGGGGTGTTGACGGCATAGCCAATGATTTGCGGACTGCGCTCGATGACTCGTTGCATCTTCGTCTGAATCTCGAACTGTATAATTCCAACGGAATAAAACCGCCTACGCCTGATTCTGTCAAGCCGGCACCTCCGACTCCAAAGCCGGAGGTAAAACCGGAGGCACCTGAGCAAAAGCTTGTCGCCGAAAAAATAGAGCAGAAAAACGAACCGTTGCTCAAACAGTATCAGGAAATGAAGAAGAAACATCCTGATGCAATCCTACTGTTCCGTGTCGGGGATTTCTATGAGATTTTCGGCGAAGACGCGGCACAGGCCTCGGAAATACTCGGCATTACTCTCACGCGCCGTCAGAATGGCGTTGACAGCCGGATTGAGTTGGCAGGATTTCCCCATCATGCCCTCGATATGTATCTGCCCAAACTTGTGCGGGCAGGAAAACGTGTGGCTATATGTGAGCAGTTGGAAGACCCGAAGCTGACAAAGGCTGCCAGACAGAAAGTTGTTGAGACTGTTACACCGAATCAGGCGCCGAAAGCAGAGCCTAAGCCCGTAGAGTCTCCAAAATCTGAAGCTGCACATATCGAACCTCCAAAGGTGGAGCCTAAGCACGAACCGGTCAAAGAAATAGAGACCGACGGCAGTCCGGATTATTCCGATAATCCAGACCCTCGCCTTTTCGCATACAATCTTTTCGGGGAGCTGGAGCCGATACAGAAAAAGAACAACCGCCGCCAGTATAAAGAAAAACCTGAAGAAAAGACCGGACCTGCACCCCGCACAGAGTCCCAACCCGTAAAAGCACCGTCGTTCCGCAAACTCAGCGAGAAAGAACTGGAGTTGTACGGTTCACTGAATTGGGATGACAATCCTCCTATCAACGGGTTTTACGAGGCCATGATGTCGATTGCCCACCGCCAGATGGAGGAAATGCGACTGGAGCGTGAATCGCAGGAGGCGGCACAGGCAGCCGGCATTGCTCCCGGAGAAACATACATTGAAAAGACCGAAGACGATTTCATACCCGGTGGCCGCGTCCGTCAGCCTAAAGTCACGGCAATACCCATTGAGCCGAAAATGCCGGAGCGCGATATGTCCCCCCGTCCTTTCTCGGAGGATATTCAGTTCTTCCACAAGAACGGCTCTATGGTGGCGCAGGACGGTATGGTCGGAGTCCTTTCGGATGTCCGCAAGACCGGCGCGACATTCAACCCTCTTGAAATGAAACCCGAACAGGAGAAACGCGCCATGCTTTACATAACCATATCGGAAACATACCAACAGCTTTATAACTATGAGGCGGAGACCCATGAGCCAAGCGAACATCTGCGCGAACACCTCAACCAGTATTATGATGAGTTTGTCGAAAGATACGGTAATCTGAACGACAAACGTAATGTCCGGTTCATCATGGGCGATGCCAACGGGCGCGACACGCTGGGTCTGGAGAGAAGCGAGAACGGGATTATTGTCAAGGCAGACATATTTGACCATCCTGTTTCCTTCTCCGTTGACGAGGTTACAAGTGTCGATACTCCTATGGAGGCACTGACCGCATCGCTCAACAAATACGGCGGTGTCAATCTCGAATATATGTCGTCATTGGTGGATATGGACGAGGATACCCTCACTCAAAACCTCGAAGGACACATATATTATAATCCCCTTGTGGAGAACTACGAGATAAAAGACCGATTCATCGCCGGCAATGTCGTTGCCAAAGCTGAACAAGTCAAAGCATGGATAGACCGCGAGGAAGAACGGATAAAGGACTTTCCCGGCTATGACGGCATAGAGCCATTCATTGCCATGTCGCGGGATTCTCTCAAAGCATTGGAGGAAGCCCGCCCCCGCCGCATCGAGTTCGACGAGCTTGATTTCAACTTCGGTGAGAGATGGATCCCGACCGGAATATACTCGGCTTATATGAGTCATCTCTATGAGACCGAGATAAAGATTGCCTATTCGTCCTCAATGGACGAGTATTCATGTGACGCGCCACGCAAGAACATGAAGATATGGGAGGAATTTTGTGTAAGGGGCTATTACCGTACTTACGACGGTATAAGCCTTCTCAGACACGCTCTGCATAATACCGTCCCTGATATAAAGAAGTCAATCGGCAAAGATGACGACGGCCACGACATAAAGGTGCCGGACAACGAGGCGATACAGCTTGCCAACAGCAAGATTGACGAGATACGCAATGGATTCAGCGAATGGCTGGAAGCCCAGTCGCCGGAGTTCAAGGAAAAACTCGTTGACCTCTATAATGACAAGTTCAACTGCTTCGTGCGTCCGCAATATGACGGCAGCCATCAGACATTCCCGGATTTGAACATGAAAATGCTCGGAGACCGTTATGGAATCAGCTCCATTTATCCCTCGCAGAAAGATTGTATCTGGATGCTGAAACAGAACGGAGGTGGTATTTGTGATTTCGAGGTGGGGTGTGGTAAAACGCTGATAATGTGCATTGCAGCGCATGAAATGAAGCGTCTCGGACTGGCCCACAAACCGATGATTATCGGTCTGAAAGCCAACGTTGCCGAGATAGCTATGACCTATCAGTCGGCTTACCCCAATGCCCGCATACTC
>USIY01000180.1 GCA_900554845.1 uncultured Bacteroidales bacterium
TACTGCAATGCCTGGCTGTAGACCTGGGCTCCTCCTATAATCACCGGCACGTCGGCAGGCCCGCACATCGACACTGCGGCTTCGATGGAGCCGGCGGTTTCAGCATTTGCGGCCTCATACGACAGATCGCGCGTAACGACAATATTCCTGCGTCCCGGCAACGGCTTCTTCGGAAGGGATTCCCACGTTTTACGCCCCATTATCACAGGATGCCCCATGGTGATCTCCTTGAAATGTCTAAGGTCTTCTCGCAAACGCCAGGGAAGAGCGCCTTCTTTACCGATGGAGCGGTCCTTGCCGCAAGCCACTATACACCACACTTCACGAGGCCGCAACGTATCCGAATTATAAAGTGAAAACGGACTCAGACGCGTCATGTCGACGGCATCGGTCTCCACTGCTTTCGACGGGAAAAGACTTGATATCTCCATAGATAGAAATTTTGTTTTCGGATTTGATGGTAAAATTACTAAAATAATCGAAATATTTTGGTAAATTTGCAAAAAATAACCCAACCGGTGATCACTGCCGGTTAAATAGGCCCACATGAGCTACACATTCTTAGATTTCCTATGCCTTCTGGCATCAATTTGCCTGTTCCTTTACGGAATGAAGGTAATGAGCGAGGGCCTGCAGAAAGTTGCAGGCGACCGTTTACGCAACATCTTAGGAATAATGACACGCAATCGCGTCACCGGTGTGCTGACCGGAATCGTCATTACCGCGCTTATTCAAAGTTCCAGCGCTTCGACCGTAATGGTGGTCAGCTTCGTGAACGCCGGTCTGATGACGTTGCAGCAGGCCATGGCGGTGATTTTCGGAGCGAATGTAGGCACCACGGTCACCACTTGGATCATCTCCGCTTTCAGCTTTGAGGTAAGCATTTCCGACTATTCCCTCGTACTGCTTGCGATAGGAGTCCCGATGCTCTTCATGAAGAAAAGCGCCTACAAGTCGCTCGGTGAGTTCCTGATAGGATTCTCGCTGCTGTTCATGGGTCTGGACATGATCTCTGTATATGTACCGAATCTTCAGGAGAATCCGGAAATGTTGAAGTTCGTCACCGACTGGACCAGCATGGGCCTTGGCTCAATACTGATTTTCTTTGCTTTGGGCATAGTTTTCACAATGATCGCCCAAAGTTCGGCGGCCACTTTCGCCATAACCCTGATAATGTGCTCGCAGGGATGGATATCGTTCACTTTGGGCTGCGCCATAATCCTTGGCGGCAACATCGGTACCACCATCACCCCGATCCTGGCTTCATTGAGCGGAAATATCAACGCAAAACGCACCGCCATGGGACATTTGCTGTTCAACGTGCTCGGTTCCATCATCGTGCTATGCATATTCTATCCCTTTATGCATCTTGTGTCCGACATCACATATTGGTGCACAGGCACCGACCCGATGGACATCAGCGCGGCACAAGAAGCCGGGATGCGCGGCACCACCTTGCTGGACGAAAAGGGTGGATACACCGCCAAGGCTCAAAGTTGCGTGGCATTCGGCCTGGCGATGTTCCCTACGGTGTTCAACGCATTCAACCTGCTTGTGATGATATGGTTCACAAAACTGTACGTCAAAATCGTCTGCTGGATGGTTCCGGCGCGTCACAAGGAGGAAGAGGAGGAATTCACCCTCAAATATATCGGCGGCGGCCTAATGTCGGCATCCGAGCTCAACATTCTCCAGGCTCAGAAGGAAATACAGCTTTACGGCAAGCGTGTGGACCGTATGCTGAACATGAGCCGCAAGTTGATACACCTCGACCCCAAGACTCAGGAATATCAGGATCTTTACAACCGCATCGAGAAATACGAACAAATCTCCGACCGTATGGAGATTGAGATTGGCACCTATCTGAACAATACCGCCGAGGGACGCCTCAGCCCAGAGAGTAAGATGCGCATCGCCGGCATGCTCCGCATAGTCAGCGAGATCGAATCCATCGCCGACGGGTGCTTCAACGTGGCCAAGACTATGCAACGCAAGAACCAGAACCACGTGGAATTCAATGACAGCGTGATGCATGAGATCGATCAGATGTTTGAGATGGTGACCCAGGCCATGAACAATATGCTGGTTCTTCTTGACGAAATGGATCGTCCGGAAAGCAGCCACATCGTGGAGGCTTACAACAAGGAACGCGAAATCAACAACCTGCGCAACAAATTGCGCGACGGCAATATATTCAATATCAACAACAAGGAGTACGGTTACCAGGAGGGCATCTTCTTCATGGACATCATCGGCGAGGCCGAGAAACTGGCCGACTACATGCTGAATGTAGTGGAAGGAGTAAAGCATCAGTTCAAGAGCATCCCCACGGTCTCCGGATCTTGACATTCAACCCTTAATCTTTTCAGCCATGAATACAAATATCGCCGACAATCGCTATTGCGTGATAATGTGCGGAGGCATAGGGTCGCGTTTCTGGCCCATGAGCCGCACAGACAAGCCAAAGCAATTCCTGGATATGTTTGGCACGGGCAGGAGCCTTCTGCAGCTCACCGTGGACCGCATACTTCCAATCTGCAACAAGGAAAATATCATTCTTGTCACCAACCGCGCCTACGTGGACACCATCCGGGAACAGCTGCCTGAAATAAATCCGGAGCACATTCTTCCCGAACCCGCACGCCGCAACACAGCCCCTTGCATCTGCTGGGTGGCCAACCACATCTATGCCCGCAATCCCGACGCATCGATCATTACTCTTCCTTCCGATCATCTAATATTGAAAGAAACGGCTTTCCACAAAGCGTTGAAAGAAGGAATTGAATTCGTGGAAGCAGGCGACCGCCTTCTCACCATAGGTCTGAAACCTTCGTCGCCACATACCGGATACGGATATATCCAGCTGGGAAGGAAAGTGGAAGGCTATGACAATATTCTTAAAGTTAAATCATTCACCGAAAAGCCGAACCTTGAGATGGCCACGCTCTTCATGAACAGCGGCGAGTTCTACTGGAACTCAGGTATGTTCCTATGGCGCGCGGACGCCATTCTGAAGGCTTTCGCGGAATATGCCCCTGAAGTCGCGGCCATTTTCGAAAGCGGGAAAGAATGCTTCGGCACGCCCAAGGAGATGGACTTCATAAACAAGGTCTTCGGCAACTGTCCCAACATCTCCGTGGACTATGCGATTATGGAGAAGGCACGAAGCGTATACGTGGAGACCGCCGACCTGGGATGGAGCGACTTAGGCTCTTGGAAGGCTCTCTATCAGACATCGCCCAAGAGTCATGAAGGAAACGTGACCCAAGGGTGCAAAGTGCTGACCAACGACTGCTCGGGCACTATTTTCGCGGCCGCCGGCGACAAAATCATCGTCGCCGCCGGACTAAAGGACTATATCGTGGCCGACACAGACAACGCTCTGCTGGTGTATCCCATCGCCGAGGAGCAAAAGATCCGCCAGATGGTCAATGAGGTCAAGGAGCGTTTCGGCGACGAATTCGTCTGATGAACATGCGTCGATTCATACCTCTGATCATACTTCTGACCATTCTGTTGTCAGGATGCAAAAAGAATGAATTCCTTGTGGAGTTCAAGCTTCCCGCCACTGTCAGCGACAGCTATACAATGGTTTACTATGCCTCGGATCCGGTCAAGGGCTTTATGATTGACCAAGTGGCTGTGATAACGGCAGGCAAAGGAACGGTGAAATGCATCACGCGGTATCCAACGCTGATATACGTGTTCAAGGGGGGCAACGAGCCGAGTCTGGTAATTTATGCGGAACGTGGTGACAAAATCTTAGTGGAAGGTGACAATCCCTCCCCGCAGACATGGAAGGTAAGAGGTAACCTTATCAACGAGGAACTGACGGAATGGCGCATGAAGAACCGTCAGGTACTTAGTGAACGCAATCCTGTGAAAGTGAATGATGCTGTCAGAGATTTCGTGAAAGTTCATACGGACGATCCGGTATCAATGCTTCTTTTGCAGATATATTACGACCGCGGAAGGAACCCTAAAGAATTCGACAGTCTGTACAAATCATTGAAAGGGGACGCCGTGGATCCTGAATGGTCGGATCTGGTAAGCCGTAACGATATGGTGGGAGGTTATTCCCCCATGTCGTTCAAGACAGGGCCTTTGATTTTCCGTACGGCCGGCAACGGTTGCGACACCCTTCGCTTCGACAGCGTGCCCGCGTTACTGTTCTTCGCCAACAACAACTATGGCTCGCGTGCGGCCGATGTGACCCGAATAAAGGAATTGCTGAAAGAGCGCCGGGACTCGGGCAAGCCTCAGATTGTTGACGTGAACATGGAGCCCGACTCATCGGCGTGGCGGTATCAGGCGCGCAGGGATTCGTTGAAGGGAGCGGTACGGTCCTGGATGCCCCTATCGTTCAGCGACACGGTGGCAAAATCACTCGGTGTAAAGACACTGCCCACATTCGTTGTGATCGGGAAGGGAGGAGCGATCTTATACCGTGGGACCTCGGCCACAGAAGCCATGTCGGAGCTGCGCAGAGTTGCCAAGAAAAAATAAACATATGTTGACCAAAGTATTCAGCGCGAGCATACAGGGCATCGACGCCCAGCCTGTAACCATTGAGACAGACATCACACGCGGCTGCGCATATAATGTGAGCGGTCTGGCTGATACCACGGTCAAGGAAAGTTATGACCGTATAATTCCGGCCATTCAGCACAGCGGCTATACATACCCCAAGCAAAAAATCACCATCAATCTCGCTCCGGCGGATATAAAGAAAGAAGGTTCTGGATTCGACCTTCCTATGACCATCGGAATCCTCACGGCCGGGACTATTATCACCGTCCCGAATCTTGAAGAGTACATGCTTGCGGGGGAATTGAGTCTGGACGGCTCTTTGCTTCCCGTCAAGGGGGCTCTCCCCATGGCCGTGAAGGCACGTCAGCTTGGATTCAAAAAACTGATAGTTCCCGAAGGGAATGTCACCGAGGCGGCCGTTGTCAATAATCTGGATGTATACGGAGCCCGGAATCTGAGGGATGTGGTGGAAATAATGACCGGAGTGTCGGAAATACAGCCTACACGCATCGACACACGGGCTTTTTTCGCAAAGAACGCCAATCATTTCGATTTTGATTTCGCGGAAGTGAAGGGGCAGGAT
>USIY01000181.1 GCA_900554845.1 uncultured Bacteroidales bacterium
TCGACTGAATTTTAGATGTTTAACAGCATAATTTTAATTTTTGTCATCTACTAAATTTATATTTACAAAATAAATTTAACAAATAATCGTAACGCACCGATTAAAATATATGTAATCACTTGATTTTCCGCGATTTATTTCTCACCCGGATAGTTGTTCTTTGAGTGATCACAATATCCATAGGAACGTCATGAGGCTCACAGGGCAGTTCATCAAACAACTGGAAATCATATCCCACACCGACCTTGGTGGCATGCGTCGTGGCAAGAAAGCGATCATAAAATCCCTTGCCTCTTCCAAGACGCATTCCTTTTCGGTCATATGCCACAGCGGGAACGACTATCAACTCCAGTTCATCTGCGTTAACTGTATCGGAACCCTGCGGTTCCTCAATATGAAACGATCCAAGCTCAAGACAACTTTCGTCATAGGGAAGAATGTCGAGATTCACACCGTTCACACGCGGAAGATAAAAATGCTTGCGATTCTTCCACTTGTTCAAAAACGTTCTTGTAGGCAATTCGTCCGGCAAAGAATGATACATCAGAACCTTATCGGCCATCAGGAACGCGGCTGTTTCTTCAAGCCGCGCAAACACCTCGGAAGCGGCGTTCTCCTTCTCTACGTCAAGCATCATCTGCCGCATAGTTTTTATTTTTCTTCTGATATCACTCTTTTCCATAGTATATGAATTTATTTTTGTATATCTACAGGCGATTTTCCTGTCTCAAGCATCTCAAGGGCCTTGTCAAGGGTCTTGTCATCCTGATTCAGAATTCTGATCAATCCCTCATATCCCACCAGATCTCGCGCAATAACCCCCTTTATCTGATTTAACAACAAAGAACGGGATTGGTTGATGTAATACCAACGAGCGGGCAAACCTTGACCTGCCGCGTATCTTACGAAGTTATTGAGCAACGTGTCGTCGCGCGGAATTATCCGAAGCATCTCGTCAAGAGTTTTTTCTTTCATCATAGGTCGATATGCATCCGCCATCTTCTGGGCATAACGATTTATCAATCCCTTGTTGACGGCTTCCATATAATATCCGGTGTAACCTGTGGTGTCCTCCGGAACAAAGATATCGGGCATAATTCCTCCTCCTCCGTATACTTTCCTGCCGTTCATCGTATGGAAAAGTTTACTCTTGTCAAGTTTTATGCTGTCTTGGGAATAAAACTCACCATGGGAAAATCTGTCGGCGATATCCATATCGTAATTGCCGTCCTTGCCTCTTGTGTATTCCTTTTGAATGCAACGGCCCGAAGGAGTATAATATCTCGCTACTGTCAGACGTATCGCCGAGCTGTCAGGAAGCGCAAGCTGATTCTGCACAAGACCTTTGCCGAAAGAACGCCGTCCTATCACCAATCCCCTGTCATTATCCTGGATCGCGCCGGCGAAAATCTCCGAAGCTGAGGCAGAGAATTCATTTGTTATCACAGTCAACGGTACATTCTGGAATTGTCCCGTCCCGTCGCTCGTTGCTATAGTTTCGTTCTCGGCAGACCTTCCTTTTGTCATCACGATCATTCTTCCGGCGGGAAGAAACTCATTGACCATATAAATGGCCTGGTCCATGAAACCGCCTCCATTTCCACGAAGATCCACAACATACTTTTTGGCGCCCTCTTTCTGAAGACGGGTCAGTGCGGTATAAAACTCTGAATATGTGGTGCGGGCAAACTTGCTGACTTTGATATATCCAATGTCGTCCTTAAGCATATAGCTTGCATCGACGCTGTTCTGCGGGATAGTTCCTCGAGTGATGTCAAAAGTAAGCGGCGCCTTGGATGAATTTCTTTTTACCTGCACCTTTACTTTTGTCTCTTCCTTGCCGCGCAATGTACGGAACACATCCTCTGAAGTGGCTTTTACTCCGCTCAATTTCTTGCCGTTGGCTTCCAGAATTTTGTCACCGGCCAACAGCCCCACCTTCTCCGCAGGTCCGTTTGAGATGATCTCAACAACCGTAACAGTATCGTTCAGTACCTGAAAGGACACTCCGATACCTCCGAAAGAACCTTCAAGATCATCGTTAGTCAAATTCAGATCCTTTGCAGGAATATAAGCGGAATGAGGATCAAGCGACGCCAATAGATCCGGGATGGACTGTTCCAACAAGCTGTCGATGTCTATGTCGTCAACATATTGATTCCTTATCAATCCAAGGACAGTACGAAGCTTTTCTTCACCGGCGCTTGTGCGTCTTACAGCCGAATAACGGCCTATGAAGACTCCGCCTATAATCCCCAGAGTCAAGAACAACGGAATCAATACATATCCTAATCTTTCTTTTTTCATTTATCTAAAGAAGTTTAGTCTTCGATGCATGGAGGAATCTCTTCATCTCTCAAAGGGAGATGAAGGATTTCAATCCCTGCGCGTTTCAACAAATCAAGGCCGTCGGTTATGCGGTAAAGATCGGAAAACACCACTCTTTTAATTCCGGCTTGAATTATGAGTTTGGAACATTCCATGCAGGGACTTGCCGTTATATAAAGAGTACTCCCCTCGCTCGAGTTGTTGCTTCGCGCCACTTTGGTTATGGCGTTGGCCTCAGCATGCAGCACGTAAGGATAAGTGGTACCCTCCTCGGTTTCACACACGTTAGGAAAACCGGAAGGTGTCCCGTTATAGCCGTCGGAAATTATCATCTTGTCCTTTACGAGCAAAGCTCCCACCTTTCGGCGAACACAGTACGAGTTCTCCGCCCATATCGTGGCCATCCGCAAGTACCGGCGGTCCAGCAATTCCTGTTTTTCCATAATCAAAGATCGTTAGCGTCAAGAAGGAATCGCTCCGCGTCAAGAGCGGCACGACATCCTGTGCCAGCGGCGCTTACAGCCTGACGATAGATGGGATCCGCGCAGTCGCCAGCGGCAAATACTCCGGGTACGTTGGTCGCTGTCGTGGGCGAAGCCGTCTTGATGTAACCTTCGGCATCCAGTTCTATCTGACCTTTGAATATATCCGTATTAGGTTTATGGCCTATGGCTAAAAAGAACCCGTCAATAGGAAGGTCGAAGAACTCTTGGTTTTCCTCTCCTTTATTACGCACGATACGCGCGCCTTCCACACCGTCCTCGCCGTAAAGGCCGACGGCATTGCATTTATACAATATTTCGATATTCCCTTTCTCATCCACACGTTTACGCATGGCATGCGACGCACGTAAATAATCCTTACGGACAATCATATACACTTTACGAGCCAATGTCGACAGATATAGAGCCTCCTCGCATGCCGTATCACCACCTCCAACGACAGCCACAACGCGCTTCCGGTAGAAAAATCCGTCACAGGTGGCGCATGCGCTTACCCCAAGTCCGCGATATTTTTCTTCATCCGGCAATCCAAGATACTTTGCCTGCGCACCTGTGCTGATAATCACGGATTCGGCTATAATATGGTCACCCTTTTCGTCCTCACACACAAACGGACGCTTGCTGAAATCAACTTTCACGATGATTCGTGACACTATTTCCGCTCCGAACCGAACAGCCTGTTCACGAAATTCGTTCATCATGTCCGGTCCCTGTATCCCTTGGGGATAGCCGGGGAAATTTTCAATCTCTGTGGTCTGGGTAAGCTGCCCTCCGGGCTGGTCTCCTTCATATACAACCGGACTCAAATTTGCGCGCGATGCATATATTGCGGCGGTATATCCGGCAGGTCCGGAACCGATTATCAACAACTTTGTATGTTTTTCCATTTTGATAATATTATCTTGATTCATGTACGATTATCAGATTTATCTTAAATCAACAATTTCGTAATCCTTATATTTGTCCGACGGGAAATTAAACTCCCCGGCTTTGAATTTTCTGTTTAAATCCAATTTTGATATCAACACCGTACTGCGCACGTCATCCTGTGAACGCAATATAATTCGTTCCGGAAGAAATGTCTTATTGTTAACGGCAACTTCAATCGCCTTCACATCAGACTTCCCTCTTGGATTAAGCAATACAAGATAACGGCCGGATTCCTTTCGTTTGGAAAAATACAGACGGTATCGCCCTTCATATCCCTTGAGGTACAACAATGGATTGGCGTCAAGCAACTCGGATGGATCAGGTCGTGAAACGGTCACTTCCTTTGTCTTCGGATTGAGGGTCCACATATTGACGCCGTCAAACCATTGTTTCCCAACCTGAGGGGACTCCATAAAGGACCGGTTTCCGTCCATCAGTACCGTTGCCGATGCGTCACCCATTCCCCCTTTGACGGAGACAACAGCCGAAATACCCGAAGCGGACTCTAATTTTGAAACTGTTTTATGCATCACTTCTTCCGGAGTGATTCCAAAAGCCGGAATCACCACCGTCAGAAGCATCAATATAATCAGGATTCTTATTTTCATTACTCTTTAGGCAAAACAGTTTCCAGGAACTTCTGATATTCCTGCCAGTCCGTGATAGGGTTGGCCGCTACTCCGGATTCTTCCGCGGCACGAGCCACGGCCGGAGCCACAGAGAAAAGCAGACGTTTGTCATGAGGCTTCGGAAGAATATAGTCCTTGCCGAATTTTAGTTCCTTCAGACCGTAAGCTTTCAGGACCTGATCCGGGACAGGCTGATGTGCCAGTTCCGCTATCGCATAAGTAGCTGCGATCTTCATATCCTCATTGATTGTCGAGGCCCGTGAATCAAGAGCGCCACGGAAAATATAGGGGAAGCCAAGGACATTGTTCACTTGATTCGGATAATCGCTGCGACCCGTGCATACTATCACATCCGGTCTGGAATGAACGGCAAGTTCATAATCGATCTCAGGGATAGGATTGGCCAATGCGAACACTATAGGATTCGCAGCCATTGTCTGAAGCATGGCGGGTGTAAGGACATTGCCGACGCTAACACCAAGGAAAACGTCCGCGCCTACAATCGCTTCCTCCAACATATGCAGATCCTTGTCGGTTGCAAATTCAGCCTTCTGCTCGGTCAGTTTCTCTCGGTCCTTGCGAATCACGCCTTTAGAGTCGCACATCACGATATTTTCTGCACGGACACCGAGGCGTTTGTAAATCCTTCCACAAC
>USIY01000182.1 GCA_900554845.1 uncultured Bacteroidales bacterium
CCGTCAGCGTCAGCCTTGACCTTTTGGTTACTTTTGGGTCAAGCCAAAAGTGACATACCGATTTGGGTCAAGCCAAAAGTGACACGTTAGATCTCATCAGGCGACTCCGAATCCCCCCCCAGCAGCCGGCTTCTTCGAGATATCCACGGTAGTCTCCCCAGCCTTCTCCGCACGGAGCACCGCTTGCTGAGCCTTGCGAGTAGCCACAGGTTGGAACTCCAGCCCGGCGAAGACATTCTTCAAGTCCTCGCCCGGTATATACTGGATACTAACCCCGGTGATGTTTGTAGATGTGAATTTCTCAAGACTCTCCGCACCCTCGTTGAGGATATGGAGCCGGAATTTACCCAGTTCGCCGAAATCCACCTGTTTCCCCTCTTGGAGGGCATCGAGCAGGTTCTCGACAGTGGAGATCAATACCGCCACCACGTCCGCACGGCTGACGGTGGTTTGCTTGGATATCCGGCGACTCAGTTGCTTGAGCGACAGCTCTCCATTGATCTGTGCCGTGGCGTACGCTTTCGCCGGCTCGTCTTTCTTCAAGGGGTTGGGCCGAAGGGCCACACTGTAATTTAATGCCATAGTTTTGATAATTAAAAATTGATAATTGATAATTGAAAATGGGATCGATCTGTTTTCGATTACGAATGTACGACTTCCGGTTTCCTCCGGAATGAGTCTCGTAGAGGCGGTGTGAAATCGAGGGGAATAAGGTGATAAAAGATGAATATTAGTGGATCGGATCGTTGCCGGATTCGTACTTTTTCAGTATCTTTATTCCTGTAAATGAATTGAAAAATACCTATTTTATGCAAACAAACAACGAATATCTGGATGAGTGGCCGGTGCGCCCTTATAGCAAACGGGAGTTGGCCATGGCCTATGCTCCCGATATCAGTCCGAGTTCCGCTCTCAACCGCTTGGCGGGATGGGTCCGACATCACCGGAAGCTCAGCCATGAGCTGGATGAGACGGGTTACCAAAACCGGCAGCGGATTTTCACCTCCCTGCAAGTGGAACTGATCTTTCGCTATCTGGGCCGTCCTTGAACGAGGATCTTCCACGTTCGCTTTCGCGTGCGTATATCGGCATCGCTTCATGCGTATATCGGCGTTGGCCCACACGTATATCGGCGTGGCCCTATGCGGGCGTAGGCGTGAGGCGATGCCGGTGTACGTGTGGGGCGTGCGACTTATGCGAGTAATGCAAATAATGCAAGTAATGCAGTACCTGTTTTCCCACACACGTGCGTACATACTTAAAAGAAGAGGAGGAAGAGGGATTATGTTTTCTTATAATCCCCTCGTTTTTCTCCCTTTCGGACGATTCCCTGTTTCTGCCAACGTTGCAAGCAACTGCATGCGGTGTTTTTGGGTATCTTCAGCTTCTCGGCTTCTTCCAAGAGGGATTGATAGGTGAAACCCGTATCCAAGGTGATGAAGAGACGTTCTTGGTCGGCCATGCCCCGGTTCTTCACCTCGTTGGCGGGAAGGAACGAGAGTATGTGTACGGCGTGTAGGTACATAGGCTCGGCCAAGGAAAGGACCGCTTGGAAATCATCCTCTTGGATGGAGAGATCCCAGCGGGTGATGATCCCGTCCTTGATATTGTCGGAGCAGGTCTGCGGGTCTGGTGTGAGCCGGGGCGACTTGCGCAGGCTGGCGGCGAAGTCTCCCGCCTCCTCGCATTCCCCTGTTATTCGCAATAGGGCGACGATCGATAGGATACGTCCGATATTGATGGCCATCCGTACGACGGAGCTGTTCATCTCGTTGCCGGTGCCCTTCCGGGAGCGCTCGAACAAGGTTTGGAACACCTCGTTGAAGGAGACGATTTGCGCGTCGGTCAAGCGAAGCGAGATCACCCCCAGTTTCTGGATCTCTCTCAAGTGAGCGATCCAGTCCTTGCCCAATTTCTGGAATTCCAGCGACGTGTCGGTCCGCTGTAGACTGAACTGGTTGATCCAGTGAAGTACACGGGGCATATAATAGAACATTTGCCGGGAGAACAATCCGTTCTCGCTGGAAGGGATCAGCGGCTTCACCTGCCCGGGCGTTCCGCTTATCAATACCGACAGGTGGGAGTGCCGCAGCTCCCGATACTCCCGGTCTGTCCGCCGGTTGTAACTGAGTGGGTCGTGATCGAACGAGCTGCGGATCACCTCGCTCCAATGGCCATAATCCGAGGCGATGGAGTTGCTGACCATGTCCGCCTCGGTCTCGCAGATGATCCCCACTCCGCCCGAGTCGATGATATTCTGCAAGATACCGGTACCGGTGTTGTTGCCGGAGAATATAAACATACGGTTGAGAGGCATTTCCGGTTCCTCGGCTTTCGCCTTTTCCCGTCCCAAGGAATTGAAGGAGGTCATCTCTTTCTTATACCTTTTCATCTCCTCCGCCACGGTCGCCCGGATCTCGTCGTGGATCGGTTGCACGAGCATTCGCGTCCATGCGAGCACGCCTTTTCCGGAGGCGGGGGGAGCGACGATGAAGGTTTGCAAACTGGAGAAGAACCATTTGCCTCCATATAGGAACCGCAGCGTCTGGGCGAGCGAGGCGCCCAAGGTGGTGAGCCCGCCGAGGAGGAGTACGTCCCGTTGCTCCCGGCTCTGTCCGAACGCCATGATCTGCCGCAACATCCGGGGCCACTCATGCCCCTCGGGGAAGAAGGGCAGGTGGGTGAACGGATCGACCTGCTCCTCGATCTCGATCTCTACGTTATTATCGCGCGCACGTGTGTGGGAAAAAGGTGCTGCATTACTTGCATTACTTGCATTATTTGCGTGCGTATCGCGGGGGCGGCTTGGAGGCTCCAGGCGTACGCCCGCCAGTTCGGCCAAGTGGAAGGCCGTACCGAGGTGTATCCTGTGGTCTCCCTTTTTCAAGGCGTTGGAGAAAAGCCGTTCGGCCTTCTCCCGGTTAAACTTCACCGATAGGGAACACAGGGCGATGAACCCTTCTCGTCCTGCCTCGCCGCAATCGTTGGCGATGGCAAACGCCAAGCGTACGTATTCACAATATCCGGGGGCGATATCTACACCCGCCGAACGAACCGCTTCTACTAAGCGGGATAAACTGTCTGACATGTAATTTATGATTTATGAGTTATGATTTCAAATCCTGAAGAGTGCGTTGGGATCATGACATAGGAAACAGGAGCGGACGATGTCTTAGCCGCTCGGGTCTACTTTCTGGGAGCCTCGCGTCTCTCCGTCGCCATACACATATTCCACGTAGTTCATCACGCCTAGGATATGCTCGGAGATATAGGCGGGTGTCTCGTTTCCGGGATGTTCCGGATAGGGGACGAAAGCCTTTACGCCTCGTTCGCTCGGGCTGATGAAGCAGAGAGCGGGGCATAGGTAGGCATCGTCGAACAGCTGTCTTCGGAGGGCCTCCGCCTCCGCGGTAGAGTCCAATCCGTCTACATCCACTACCACCAATCCGCTCGGGGCCAGGAGCCGATCGCTTTTCCGGTAGGAGAAAGTCCCGCAAGGCGTGACATACGGTAGCGTTTGCCGTTTCAGCTCGCTGAATCGTTCCTTGTCACCCGTCTCAAGCGGGAGGCGGAGCTGCCGGGTGAGGCGTTCGAGGGCCGGATCGCCAGTGATGAGTCGGGCCACCTCCTGTAAGGTGACTTCTCGACTGGGATATACGGTAGCCGGTCGTGATACTCGTCCCGTTAGGCTATCTTTGACCGGTGAGATCGGGGCTGCGAAAAGGGACATTTTAAATTCATTTTTCATGTATTCTTTTTCTTAGATTAACGGCGGTGAAGGTCGGATTAATAAAATAAAGTGCGGGACGAACTGTTCGTCCCAATGTTAATGGTGTTGACATGATTAAATAAAAGATAACAGAATAAACAAGGATTTAAGGAGGATTTATATGAAAAAAGAAGACGTGGTGGCGGGTATGTTGGCTTATATAGCCCACCTTCGTGAGGTGGGGCGTTATTCCACGGCGAAGAGTTATCTGGACGCTTTACGCTCGTTCAAGTGTTTTTGCGGGATGGAGGAAATCCCTTATGCCTATATAGACAAAGAGAGGCTCTTGCTTTATCAGGCATGGCTGTCGAAGCGGGGCTGTATGCGCAATACGGTGTCCACCTATATGCGGCGAATCCGGCATATCTATAACTTGGCGGTGGAGGCTGGCGAGGTTTCGTATATCCCGAATCTGTTCAAGGGGGTGTTTACAGGCGTGGAGAGCAAGCGGAAGAAGGCGTTGCCTCTGGATAGCTTGCGCTCGTTGATGGGGACTCCGAGAGTTGAGCCGGAGATGCGGAGAACCCAGCTGTGTTTTTGCCTGATGTTCTCGTTCAGCGGGATGGCGTTCGTGGATTTCGCCCATTTGCGGAAAGAGAATGTCAAGGACGGGGTCTTGTCGTACCACCGTCAGAAGAGCGGGTCTTTCATCCGGGTGGAGATCCCGGCCGATGTACGGCTCTTGTTGGATGAGTTGGCGGTTTGCACGGACAAGGACTCGCCTTACCTGTTCCCGTTTCTGAGCGGGAAGAAAACGGGTGAGGCGGCCTATGCGGAATACAACGGCGCCTTGCTGCGCTTTAACCGCGACTTGAGGTCGCTGGCGGAGACTTGTGGTGTGGGTGAGCCGGTCACCTCGTACACGATCCGTCACTCTTTCGCCACGACCTTGAAGGAACAGGACGTGCCGATCGAGATGATCAGCGAGCTGTTGGGGCATACGTCTATCAAGACCACGCAAATTTACTTGAAGAGCTTTTCCTTGGAACGTCTGTCGGCGGTGAACCGGGCTTGCTTCGAGAGCGTGTATAAACCGGTATCCGAGGTGGGGTAAGAGATTGGCTACTCGGGAAGTAGCGTATTCTTTCATGCCGCGAATATAGTAAAAAATAACTAAAAACAAGCGAATAGATCCGCTTGTTTACTCATTGTAGGCGTTTGATCCTCTCTATTCTTTGATTTTCCCGTTTTATCCTAAACGTATAGACATGGTGATGCGGGTGAAATGACCTCTTGTTCCCGGTATCATTCCA
>USIY01000183.1 GCA_900554845.1 uncultured Bacteroidales bacterium
TAGGCGACGCATATATATTCGGAGTGCTTTATGTCGCGTCGTCAGGCACAGCTCATTCCGCTCAGTATGCCATGGCCCGCATGATGGATGCGGCTGTGGACGGGGAATTGAAGTTTGTGGAGAATTGTTCGGAGTACGGTCGTCGCGGCGGCATCATGAAGAAGCTTTTCACGGACAACGGTTTCCATATAGTCTATGACATGGACGGCGAACGCCCCATAGCCGACGGATTCTTCTTTACGGTGGGCTACGGTGACATGACCGGAGCGGAACTGCAGAAAGAATTGCTGAAGTATGGAGTTGCGTCCATAGCGTTGGATACTACCGGAAGCGAACAACCCGGCATCCGGGCCTGCGTGTCGGCTGTATCGCGGCCGGAGCAATTCGAAGCTCTGGAACGTTTCCTGAAGAAATTCAATGAGGATCATAAACAGTGATTGGATATGGCTGACGTAAAATATATGACGGCTCAGGAAGCGGTTCGGCTGATAGAGAGCGGGGACCATGTCTATATACAGGGATCCACTTCCATACCCGAAGTGCTGTGCGAGGCATTGGCGCAGCGTGGCCATGAGTTGAAGAATGTCGTGGTTTACAGCGGATTCGCAGTAGCGCGCCGTCCTTCTCCTCTGTGCCGTCCGGAATTCAAGGATTCTTTCCTCATCGATTCTTTCTTCATCTCAAATGCATTCCGCAACTATATCAACGAGGGTTACGGTACGATGACACCGCGTTTTCTCGGAGAAGTTCCGGAATTGTTCCGGGACGGTACCTGTCGGGTGGATGTGGCTCTAATCAATTGTTCACTTCCAGACTCCGAAGGAAATGTTAGCTACGGAGTGTCGGCGGACCTCGCCACAGCGGCGGTGGAATGCGCGGATCGGGTTATAGCCCAGATCAATCCTCGCGTTCCGTTCACGCCAGGCGACGCGGTGATAAATCTTTCTCAACTGTCGGCCGCCGTAGAAGTGGACGAGCCTCTTGTGGAAGTGCCCACGGCCACTCCTACGGAAGCGGAAATAAGAATCGGCAACAGTATCGCGGAATTGATACCCGACGGCGCTACTATGCAGATTGGTGTGGGAGGCATTCCCAATGCCGTGATTCGCGCCCTGATGGACCATAAGCATCTCGGTCTGCATACGGAGGCCATGACCGACGGCGTCCTCCCCTTGCTTGAGAAAGGAGTGATCGACAATTCCTGTAAGAAGGTGATGCCCGGCAAATCCGTGGCATCGCTGGCTCTCGGCTCACAGGCCCTTTATGATTACCTCGATCATAACGACGATATAGTCTTCAAGGATGTTGCCTGGACTAACAATCCTTTTACTATTGCTCAGAATCCGAAGGTTATGTCCATCAATTCCTGTCTTGAGATAGATCTGACGGGTCAGGTGTGCGCCGATTCAATAGGAACGAAAATGTTCTCGGGAGTGGGTGGACAACATGACTTTGTCTACGGTTCGAGCCGCAGCGAAGGGGGGCTGTCTTTTTTGGCGATGCTTTCCACAACCAACAAGGGCGTGAACAAGATAAAACCGGTCCTGACTCCCGGCGCAGGTGTTGTCACAACTCGTTTTCAGACCAATTATATAGTAACGGAGAACGGCATTGTGAATCTTCGCGGCAAGAATCTTGCCGAGCGTGCCAAGCTGATGATTTCCGTGGCTGCGCCTCAGTTCCGCGAGGAACTTGAACGGGCTGCCGCCGAGCGGTTCGGGTATTCGTTTCTCCGGCTGAAGTGACACACTCCGGTTGGACCATAAAAAGACTCCCGGCTTCCATAAAGAGGCCGGGAGTCTTTGTTTATGTTCAGTTGTATTTACTCTCCGAAAATACGGGAGAATATACTGGATTTGTCCTCAGGCTTGAAATTCACCGAGAAATTGTCGTTTACTTTTGAGAAAAATAGTATGTGGTCGCGAAACACGAAAGCGACTTCGTGGTCGAATTCCAATATTGCGTGCAGACTCCGTATCAGGAAACGTCGGAAAGGAGAGAATTCTTCGACATTGCCCACCACGATCTCCATGTCATCAGCATAAAGGTCATGATGAGGTTTCAGCAAATCGATGAAATAAGGAATGTTCAAAGCCTCCCTATGCTTCTGCGGCTTGCTGTAGTTTTTGTAGATTTCTTTTATGACGTCTTTCGTAATCATGGCACTACGATGATTCCTTTAATCTGAAATCTTCTGATTATATAACGCAGGATTGCCGCTTCTTGTTTAGAGAGAATTAGAATTTTAGTGTTAAAATGTGCAATAGTGTGTTAAGAAGTGCAATCATAAGTAGCGGGTGCATCTAAAAATCAGGTGCACCCGCATATTTAAGTTCTTAAGGATTATCCCAGGAAGCTCAGCAGAACGCCTGCGGCGACAGCTGAACCGATCACGCCGGCCACATTCGGGCCCATGGCGTGCATCAGCAGATAGTTGCTGGGGTCGTATTCCAAACCAAGGTTGTTGGATATGCGAGCGGCCATCGGCACAGCCGACACACCTGCGTTTCCGATAAGAGGATTGATCTTTTTACCGGGACGCAGAATCAGGTTGAACAGCTTTACGGATAGAACTCCGGCGCAGCTTGCCATTATGAACGCGCAGAAACCAAGTCCGAAGATCAGCAGCGTGTCGGTTGTCAGGAACTTGTCGCCCTGTGTCGACGCACCGACCGTAAGACCCAGAAGGATCGTCACGATGTCGGTCATGGCGTTGCTGGCGGTTTTTGCCAGACGTGTGGTCACGCCGCTTTCACGCAAGAGGTTGCCGAAGAAGAGCATGCCAAGCAAAGGTATGCCCGAGGGAACAACGAAGCAAGTGAGGATCAGGCCTACGATCGGGAATATGATCTTTTCGTTCTGGCTTACCACGCGCGCGGGTTTCATCTTTATGAGACGTTCTTTTTTGGTGGTGAGCAGTCGCATGATCGGGGGTTGGATCAGCGGTATGAGCGCCATGTAGGAGTAGGCTGACACTGCCACGGCACCGAGCAAAGCGGGATTCAGTTTGGAGGTGGTGAAGATAGCCGTGGGGCCGTCGGCGCCGCCGATAATGGCCACGCAGCCCGCGCTCAGAGGATCGAATCCGCAGAGCAACGCAAGCATGTATGCGCCGAAAATACCGAACTGCGCGGCACCTCCTATCACCATCAGCTTGGGATTGGCGAGCAACGCCGAGAAATCGGTCATGGCGCCGATGCCAAGGAAGATCAGCGGGGGATACCAGCCCTTTTCAACACCGTTGTACAGAATGTTCAGCACCGAACCGGGTTCGTATATGCCGATTTCCATACCCGGCTGGAAGGGGATGTTGCCGAGAAGCATACCGAAGCCGATGGGAACCAACAGAAGAGGCTCGAAATTCTTCTTAATGGCAAGCCATACGAAGAAGCAACCCACGGCCAGCATGATGATGTTGGACCATGTGCAGTTGTAGAAGCCCGTGAATTCCCAGAACGACGACACTGTCTGGCTTATGAATTCTCCAAAGGAGTAGGATCCGAGTAATAACATGAACTATGATTTAATATTTGTTATTACTCTAAGATAAGGATATCCGCGCCTTCCAGCAGCGCGTCGCCGGGATTGCAGCAGATTTTGGCGACCTTTCCGGCCTTGTCGGCGCGGATGTCGTTCTCCATCTTCATTGCCTCGAGGACGGCTACTTTCTGTCCAACAGTCACCTGGTCGCCGATTTTCACGTCAATGCTCATTACCGTACCGGGCAGCGGGCATTTGATTGCTCCGGCAGCTCCGGCCGTCGAGACGGGGGCGGGTTTGCTGGTGACCTTGTTTTCGTTCAGTTTGGCGCCCGTGTTGGTCTTGCCTGACTGAGACAAAGCCGGTTTTTGGATCTTCGGCTTAGCCGGACGGTCCAGTTCGACTTTATAAGGAACGCCGTTCACCTCGACTGTGGCCTCGTTGTCAGTGATGTCGCCGACAGCCACGGTGAATTTCATTCCGTTGATTTTATATTTGTATTCTTTCATCGTTTTAAAAGGGGATTATTTCAGAGTGCGGCGATGAGCGGCATTTCTGTTGTCGATCTCGGGAACGACTCGGAGGTTGTAGATCTTTGAGTTCCAGGGGCTGTAGGCTTTGCGCATGCGGCGGATGGTCAGAATGGTGTCTTCCATGTCGTGTCCATGGCCCATATGTTCGGCCAATGCCATCGCGATCGCGGCGATTGCCTCTCCCGAGTCGTTCTCAACATGATGGTCTTCGGCTTCGGAAGCCGTGACGCCATGGGCTTTGCGCTTCTTATGGGAGTGCAGGGCGGCGGAGATCTTTCCGAATCCCAGGAACAGAATGCTGAGGATGATCAGCACGGACAGCACTATGCACATCGCGATGATCGTGATGGCGCCGCCGTATTTGTCGTTCTCCGCGGCGTTCTGCGCCTTTTCCGCCTGGGTCATCTTCCGGGCGGTCTGGCTTTCCTGAACGGTGTTGACTTCCTTGGAATCCACCCAGTCGCCCTCGACGTTGGTCTGCTGGCCCTGCTGGGATACCTCGGTGTATGTCTGCTCTGGCTCCGTTGCGGCGTTGGCCGACATCGGGACCGGTGTCAGAAGAAGCATACCGGCAAAGGCTGCGGCGGTAATTAATTTTTTGGACATTGTCGTGTATATTGGACTGTCCCGGCGGAAATCGCTTCCCGCCGGGACTGTGTCGTTACAGAGGAATGTTGCCGTGTTTTTTGGCCGGGTTCGTCAGCTTCTTGGTGGCGAGCATGTTGAGGGCCTTGATAACGCGGAAACGGGTATTGCGCGGTTCGATCACATCGTCGATGTAACCGTACTTGGCAGCCTGATAGGGATTTGCGAACAGATCGCGGTATTCGTCCTCCTTGGCTTTGATGAAAGCCGTGGGATCGTCGGAGTTCTTGGCTTCCTTAGCGTAGAGCACGCCGACAGCGCCTTCGGCACCCATCACGGCGATCTCGGCGCTCGGCCATGCGTAGTTCATGTCGCCGCGCAGCTGCTTGCAGCTCATCACGAT
>USIY01000184.1 GCA_900554845.1 uncultured Bacteroidales bacterium
GACTGCTCCAGCTCTTTGTGCAGGTCCTGTGTGCCGCAGATGAAACGTACGGAGCTCATCCCGTAGCCGCGTTCGTCCATCGCGCGCTTGGCCGCCTCGATCAATCGGCTGTTGTCGGCAAGACCCAGGTAATTGTTGGCACAGAAGTTCAGCACCTCGTCCTTCTTCCCGCCATCCTTCACTTCGATATCGCTGCTCTGAGGAGTCACGATAATACGTTCGTTCTTGTACAGCCCGGCTTCCTTGATGTCGGACAACTCTTTTTCAAGATGTGTTTTAAAATTCTTGTACATGATATCAGAATTTAGTCCGATCCGATGCTGCAGCTTCATTGGAAAAATCGCATGCAGGACCTTCCCGGTTCTCGTTTTTCAAAATTACAAAAAAAATCTTGGATTGGTATTATTTTTTCATTATTTTTGCACCGAAGTTGTAAACAATAGCGAAGGTTCAACCCAAATAGACTATACCTGATACCAGAACACATAACACAGGAAGATGAAGAATATTCTTGTAATCGGAGGCACCGGGCAGATCGGCTCGGAACTCATCATGAAACTGCGTGGCATCTACGGCCCGGACCATGTGATATGCGGCTATATTCCGAGCGCGGCCCCGAAAGGGATTCTGCTGGAAAGCGGCCCGGCGGAAATCGTTGACATCACCAATCCGCAACAGATAGCCGACACTGTAAAAAAATACAATGTAGACACCATTTATAATCTTGCGGCGTTGCTTTCGGCCGTTGCCGAGGCTCGTCCTCAGCTGGCGTGGAACATCGGAGTGAACGGTCTGTACAACACTCTGGAGGTGGCCCGTGAGAACGGTTGCGGCGTCTTCACCCCCAGTTCCATCGGATCGTTCGGACCCGCTACTCCTCATGTCAAGACTCCGCAGGACACTATCCAGCGTCCGGAGACCATCTACGGCGTCACGAAGGTGACGGGAGAGCTCCTGTCCGACTATTATGCGCGTCGTTTCGGAGTGGATACGCGTTCCGTACGCTTCCCGGGCCTGATCAGTTACACCACGTTGCCCGGCGGGGGAACCACCGACTACGCCGTGGACATCTACTATTCCGCCGTACGCGGCGAGACATTCAAATGCCCGCTGAAGCCCGGGACTTTCATGGACATGATGTACATGCCCGACGCGTTGCGCGCCGCCGTGGAAATCATGGAGGCCGACCCCGAAAGACTGAAGCACCGCAACTCGTTCAATATCGCCTCCATGAGTTTCGATCCGGAAATAATCTACAACAAGATCAAGGAGTACGTGCAGGAATTCAAGATGGAATATGAACTGGATCCGTTGCGCCAGTCGATAGCCGACTCATGGCCCGACAGTCTGGACGATACCTGCGCGCGTCAGGAATGGGATTGGAAGCCGGAATATGATCTGGATGCGATGACTCAGGACATGCTGAAGAATCTCAGGATCAAACTGGGTAAATAAATATTAAGCTGCAATATCAAACAAGGCTGATTCGGTAGTTCCGGACCGGCCTTTTTTGTTGATGTCCTTAAACTGTTGGGCGTCAGTTGGCGAAGTCGACGCTTACGCCGAGCCGGAGCTGGCGGGGATTGACGGGATAGCCCGGCATCGAGAAGTAATTGCGGCCGAACCAGTTCTGGTTGACATGGCTGCACATCACGAAGAAACGTGTCTTGTAGAGTTTGCAGTTCAGGTACACGTTGCACAGTGGATAGTTGCCTACCCATTTTGCGTTTTCGCCCTGGACATGGAACGACATGGTGGCCGGCTGGTAGAGCATGCCCTGGTATTTTGTGTAATAGTCACAGTCTATTCCGAGCTGCAGTTTCAGAGTGGCGATCCTGAACTGAAGGAACATGTTGCTGTAGACGCTCAACACCGGCAACGGCAGCCGCGACTTGTCGGAAGATGTCTGATATGTGATCCGGTTGTTCCAGTTCCAGATTCCGAAGCTGAGCTGCTGGTCGAGCCTTGCGGAGAACACCTGGATGGAGCCGCCGTATTGCTCCGGGAGACATGATGAATTGAAATAGACCATGTTCTGGACATTCTCGAAGTTTACGCTTATGTCGGTCTTGGTCCATGGAATATACAGATGTCCGCCGACGCGGAAACTTCGTATTTTGCCGAAATTGTTGTTCCAGACAAAGTGGTTCCCTACATAATGTTTCAGAGTCCAGTCAGGCTCAAGATTCTTGAAGAAACCTTCGGCGGCGATTTCAACCGTGTCTTTGCCGAGCCTGAAGCGGGTGGTGAATTTGCCGTTCACGTCGATGTCGCCGATTGCGTCGCCTAAGAGTCCGAACTTAGCGTCGGCGTAATAACGGATGATTTTTCCTTTCTGTTTTTCAAGGCGTCCGCTCACCCATAAGCGGCTTCGTTTGGCGGAGGGGTTGATGTCAAAGCCCTCCGGGAGAGGGGTGAGATTGTCGGTGTCCTCTCCGGGATTTCCGGAGTCGTCGGACTGCGGCATCTTCAGGTTGTACCAGTACCGGTCGTAATCATACGTGGCCCATACGGAGAGTCCGAACGGGAACCATTTCTGGAATCCCTCCACCATCTGTATGCCGAATGTGTTGCGCAGCGACATGTGGGAGTCGAGTTCGTCGCTTTCCGAGGAATTGAAGTATGTATCCTGCCAGAATTCGCTCGCGGAAGCTGCGTCCCTCGACATGAAACGCCGTTTGTTGCGGTTGAAATCAAGGCTGTAAATGAATTTTGTGACCGGTACGAGCTCCTTGCGTTCCACGGTGTCCTCCGGTTGCGTGATGTCACGGTAAAATCCGAGACAGTATGCGTGGCTCATGTAAAATTCCTGGCCGTTCAGCAGATTGTGTACATCCGAGAGCCTCACGGGGATGCTCTTTGAGTCGATGTCGTTCACGCCACCCTGCACGGCGGCCGGGTCGGTGATGAAAAGGTCGTCGGTGATGCCGCCGTTTTCTTTGTTCAGATGTCGGTACTGGTTATAGAAGGCCTGGGTCTGATAATGATCCCCGGTATAATAGAACGAGAGGCCGAAGTTTATTCCTTTCGCCGCCTGCTCGGCGTAGGAACCTTTGGTGTAGGGATACGTCATGTTGGCGCCTATGCCGATGCGTCGGTTTACGTTGCCTGCGAACTCCGCCTTGACAAGGTCGGAATGGATCTCGCGGCCGGTTGAGAAGTTGTAGCTAAGCAACGTCATCGGTATGAAGACGTTGTAGAATTTGGTGGTGGAGAACGACGGGATCCACTGCTGCACGGCGTTGTTGAAAAAGAACTGCCGGCGCTCGGGTCTGTCGAAATATATCATGCTCAGCCCGGGTCCCGTCAGCTGTCCCGTGGTGGCATAGGCGTCATAGGCCATGGCCGGCACGAACTTATGTTGATAATTGTACATAAGTGTGTCGATGGTGTTGGGCTCGTGAATGCCAAGTTCCGTCGCGAGCGTCCATGCCGAACCGGGAGGATAATATTTCTTTTCCTGACTGTTTTCCTTATTCGGTTGACGCATTTTGTTTTGTGCCCACATGGTTGTGTTGCACAACAATAGGGCAAGCGCAGCCAAAAGGACAGCAGCACTTCCATATATGCGTCTCATGGAACTTTCTTGTGTTTTCACACTGCGAAGTTAGCAACTTTTCGTTGAATAACCAAAATTCGCGGTAAGCGGTAATGCAAGTGTAGGAAGATTTTATAACTATTTTAATAGTTAAGAATATTTAAAATATTGAAAAGATTTTGCAACTACAAAAATAGTTGTTACTTTTGCGGTGTCAAACTACAAAAATAGTTATGAGAAAAGTATCGAAAGACCGGCTCACGCCGAAAGAGGAGGAAGTGATGCGGTTTCTATGGGAACATGGGCCGATATCTATAAGCAGTCTTGTTGAGTTGTACCCGGATCCGCGGCCGCATTTCAACACGGTGTCGACTGTGGTGCGCAGACTTGAGGCGAAAGGATTTGTGGACCATAATGAATCGGACGGTTCCTACCGTTACTATGCGATTGTTAAAAAGGAGTGCTTCAGGAGCCGGAATTTCGGAGATTTCATAAAGAACTATTTTGGCGGGAGCTATTATGGAGCCGTATCATCGCTTGTGGAGGAAAATAAAATATCGGCGGATGAATTGAAAGAATTGCTTCAGCTTGTGGAACGTAAAGGAAAATAATCGGCAATGGGACAATTTCTGTCATATTCAATAATAAGCGGCTTGCTGATGCTTGCGATGTTTCTGTCGTATCACATCTTTCTGTCACGGGACAATCAGCATGGTTTCAACAGGGGAGTGTTGCTTGGCATATATGCGGTGTCGTTTCTTGCTCTCCCGGTGATTGCGTTCGTCGGGCAGGCCACTGCGCGTCAGGCCGCGGGTATAATTCCGATAAACGGGGCAGTTGATGCAAGTGCGGTTGTGCCGGGGCATTCGGCTCCGGTGTGGGGCACCGTCATGATATGGGTGTTTATCGCCGGAATGGCAGTGGTGGCTGTAAAGACCATCTTTACGTGGATAAGGTTGGTGAGGGTGATCCGCTCGGGAGTTAAGGTAGAACGCGACGGATATACATTGGTCTTGACCGCCGGTGAGAGTTTCGCTCCGTTCAGCTGGATGCGCTATGTTGTGATAAGCCATAAAGATTTCGATATGAATTGTGCGGCTATAACCACCCATGAGCTGAAGCATATATCGTCGAGGCATTGGATCGATTTGTTGATTGCGCAGATTGTATGTGTGGTCAACTGGTTCAATCCCGCGGCATGGATGATGCGTGACGAACTGATGCTTGTTCATGAATATCAGGCGGATATGGCGGTGATAGAGAGCGGTCTTGATCCGCGGGATTATCAGATGTTGTTGATAAAGAAAGCTGTTGGCGCCAGATTTCCGTCCTTGGCCAACAGCCTGAATCATAGTAAACTAAAAAAACGTATCACCATGATGTACAAAGAAAAGAGTGGAGCGGGGCGTAAATTCAAAGCCCTTGCGCTTGTTCCGGTGCTTGCATTGGTTCTTGGCGTT
>USIY01000185.1 GCA_900554845.1 uncultured Bacteroidales bacterium
GTGCGGTTTCGCTCGGCGTCCTCGGGATTCTTCCCTATATTTACGCCGATGGCTATCACAACGCGGTCGCAGAAAGAGAGCGCACGGCGCACGAGTGACTCATGTCCGCGTGTGAAGGGATTGAAACTTCCCGGAAACAACGCCGTGCGTAAGTCAGATCTCGGAGTCATCTTCTATCACAAGATTATTGATGATGAATTCCTGTCGTTCGGGAGTGTTCTTGCCCATGTAGAACTCCAGCAAAGAGTCGTAGGCGTCTTCACGCTTGAGCTTCACGCGGTCGAGACGCATGTTGGGGCCGATGAATTCCGCGAACTCTGTGTCGTTGATTTCACCGAGGCCTTTGAATCGAGTTATCTCCGCGTACTGACCGAAACGTTGTATGGCCTTTTCCCGTTCTTCATCGGTGTAGCAATAATATGTGTCTTTCTGCTCTTCGGAATCCTCCTTCTGGACTTTCCGCGGCTTGCTGTTTTTGCGGCGTACCGACCGCTTGTCGCGCACACGGAACAACGGGGTCTGAAGAATATACACGTGCCCCTTCTTCACGAGGTCGGGGAAGAACGTCAGGAAAAATGTTATGCAGAGAAGGCGTATATGCATCCCGTCCACATCCGCATCGGTGGCTATTATTACTTTATTGTATCTCAGGCCCTCTATCCCTTCTCCGATGTTCAATGCCGCCTGAAGTAGATTGAATTCATCGTTTTTGTACACCACTTCCTGCGTCAGTCCGAAAGCGTTCAGAGGCTTTCCGCGCAAAGAGAACACCGCCTGTGTCTCGGCGTTTCGTACTTTTGTGATTGTTCCGGACGCCGAGTCTCCCTCGGTGATGAATATGGCAGTGTCGTCGCGGCGGTCTTCCTTGGCGTTGGCCTTCAGCGCGTCGGTGTAATGTATGCGGCAATCCCGGAGCTTACGGTTGTGCAGCGACACTTTTTTGGCCTTTTCTCTCGCCAGTTTCGTGATGCCAGACATGGCTTTGCGCTCTTTCTCGCTGGAGGCTATTTTTGCCATCATCGTGTCGGCGACGTCCAGATGCTTGTGCAGATAGTCGTCCAGTTCCTTCTTTATGAAGTCTCCGACGAATTTGTTCACGGTCAGCGTGGAGTCGGGAGCCACTTCCTTCGATCCGAGTTTAGTCTTGGTCTGGCTCTCGAACACCGGTTCCTGGATTCTTACCGACACTGCCGCCACCATTCCGTTGCGGATGTCGGAGAATTCGTAGCCCTTGCCGCTGAATTCCTTTATGGTGCGGCTCACATGCTCGCGGAAAGCCGTGAGATGCGTGCCCCCCTGAGTGGTGTGCTGCCCGTTCACGAAACTGTAGTATTCCTCACCGTTTTGGTTGGTGTGCGTCAGCACCACCTCGATGTCGTCGCCCTGAAGATGTATGATGGGGTAGAGGGGCTCCGCTGTCATGTTTTCCTTAAGAAGATCCAGCAGACCGTTACGGCTCTGATACTTCTTGCCGTTGAACATGATGAGCAGTCCTACGTTCAGGTAAGTGTAGTTGTTCACCATCATTTCGATGGTTTCCGGGTTGAACCTGTACCCCCGGAACAGATCGTTGTCAGGGGTGAATTGCACTAATGTGCCGTTCGGCTCGTCCGTAGGGACGGGTTCCGATTGAGATTCGAGATCGCCGCGGTCGAACAGCACGGTGACTTTTTGTCCGTCGCGGACTGATTCCACGCGACATGAGCGCGACAAGGCGTTCACGGCCTTTAGACCAACGCCGTTGAGTCCCACAGACTTCTTGAAGTTCTTGTCGTCGAATTTTCCTCCGGTGTTGATTTCACTGGCCACTTCCTTTACTTTTCCCAAAGGGATTCCTCGGCCATAGTCGCGGATCGTGACGGTGCCTTCTTCAGTCAGGGTTATGTCTATCTGTTTGCCCACACCCATATTGAACTCATCGATGGAGTTGTCGATCACCTCCTTGATGAGCACATATATTCCGTCCTCGGGGTGGGATCCGTCGCCGAGTTTGCCTATGTACATGCCGGGACGCCGGCGGATATGCTCGTTCCATTTCAAGGTCTGGATTGCATCGTCGGTGTAACTCCCGGCAGTGGATTGCCGTGTGGATGCGTTCGCCTCCGGATCTCCATCCGGCGCGCTCCCGGCGGCAGTGATGTTGGTGCTGAAAAGATCTTCTGTCATGACTTTACAAAATTACAAAAAAAACTTGAACGAATCATAAAATCGTCCTCGATTTTATGATTCGTTCAAGTTTAATCTTGCAAGTGAAGTTATCTTCTGCGTCGGCGCACGGATTTCTCGGCGTTAGCTGCCGGTCCGTCGCTGCTGCTGGAGTTGCTTTTCACCGACTTGGGCTTGCGGCTGGAGCGCTTGCGTGTGGCTTTCCGCGTGGATTTCTTGCCGGTGTCGGCTTTCACCACGGTGCGTTCAGGTATCGAATCGCCGTTCGCTATCGCAGCGGCTGCTGCCTCTTCCTTCTCCTTCATGGCAAGGTATTCCTCCTGGGTAGGCACCCAGAGATGGTTGCCGTAGGTGTGCAGCCGGTTGTCGATGCTGTCCTGGGCGCGGGTAAGGTCGTCGGGGTCCGGATACATCTGCATCATCGACAGATTGCGAAGGTTCTTCGTCTTGTAGATGTCGCCCTTGTACATGCTCAGATTGAAGTAGTCGTCCAGACTGTATTGCGGCAGATTGTTGTCGTCGGTGAGGAAAACATACTGCTGGGCGAGCCAGGGGCGAATCTGGTCGTACTTCACCCAGAACATCGGATACTTTGCCTCACCGCCGAAGTCGCCAGCGCGATTCAGCACCGGACAGATGGCCTCAACACGCGTACGCATGCGGTTGGTGCGTTTGTCGAACTCCCATTTCTCGATGATATAGTAATTCATCACCTGCGTTGTGGGAACGTCCGCTTCCTCTATCACGTAGTTGGGATTCTTCTCCGAATGACCTTTCCCTGTGGTGTAATATATTCCGAAACGGTCCAGCATGTCGGCCACTTTCACCTGATACTGGTCGGTGAAGGCCTCGCGGCCGTCCAGATATTCATATGCCGGAATCCTGCCGGTTATCACGAGATCCAAAATCGTGCGGAAAAGGTTCTTCTGTCCGTCGATGACGTCCTCGGGAAAATATAGCGGAGTGTTCTCGGCCTTTGTGAGGTCCAGCTGGCGATATATCTCGCGCATGTACTGCATGTCGGCGTCGTGCGGCTCCTTTACGGTATAGAAGTCCTGCATGCGTTCTGTCACGCCCGGCTGGGCCTGCTCCTGCTGGCGCTTCTCCTTCGGCGAGCGGCGTCGTACGCCTCCTGCCGATTCCACCTGTGCTATGGCGCCGGCGGACGCGATGCCCACCAGGCCCATCAATAATATCTTGCGGTACAGTTTCATATTCTGTTCATTTTATGGGCGTTCCTTAGTTCAGGGCCACCTCCATGGGCGATATGTCGCGTGTTATGCCGTCGGGGCCTTTGGCCTTGACGTCGGATATAAAGAATGTTCTTCCCGGTTTGAGCCGTTTGAACTGCTCGCGCTGACGTCCGGAGAACCGGCTGCCGTCCGAGACTTCAGGTATGGCGTTGCCCATCTGGTCGAACACCACGGTCTTGAACGAAACCACCGAGTAAGATACGTTCAGGATGTCGTCGTCGATGGCCGCGCCAAGACCTTCTGCGCTCATCAGCATGGCCTTTGATATGCGTTTAGGACTTCCTTTGTAATGCACGGTATTGCCGTCGGCGCCCTTGACGGGGAGATATACTGTCGGATCGGGAAGTTTGCGCACACGGAAAGTCATCGAGCCTACGTTCTGTGTGCGTCCTTCCAGCTGAGCCGAGACGGATATCACAGCTTCGGTGCCCACCTTGCCGGGATGCGCCACCCAAGTATCGCCGTTACGCGTCAGAGTTCCGTTGGTCATCGTGGCGGTGATGGCGTTCATGGGGATGCCGGGAACCGAGATCGAAATAGGATTGTTGATGCCGGCGTAAAGAACGTTCATCATCGTCGGCGATATGGTGGCCATTGGCTCTATCACAGTGTACGACGACTTGAAGGGACGTTTGTCGATCGTGCCGTCGCCACGTGACACTTCTATGTAGCCGGTGAAGTCATGGGTGCCGATCTGGCCCGGTACGAATTCATAGAGACCGTCGGGGTTCGCCAGTTTCGAACCGTTCACGTAAATCGTGGGACGTTGCGTGGTGTCGATGGCCGCCAGAACGATGTTGGCGGAGTACTTCCCTCCGCGGATAATCATGTTGGAGTTAGGTATCACGTACGCGTTGAGCTCGTTCACGCGGACATCGCCGATATCCACGCTGGTGATAAGCGACGAAAGGGCTTCCGATTCGGCCTGACGGATATCGTTCTGCAGTTTGGTCAGAATCGTAACGGCGGCCACTGCCGGCATATTCTCGAAAGTTCGGCGTTCCCAGGGGAGGGGAGTGACCGATCCTGGTGCCGGACTGTCCTTGGTGGCCAGCATCGCGGTGACCGACTTGCGTTTGTCAGGATCCGTTATCAGACCCGACACAAACTTGGAATAGTCCGCCAGTGCGTTACGCAGCTTCACTCCCTCCATGGTGGCGGGGTTCAGCATGATCACCGACGACGACTCCAGATTGTCGTTGTTCTTGAGATTGCGGTAGTCGCCTTCCGAGCCGTCGGCGTTTTTGGCAATCGCCACCTTGTAACGCTCGATCATGTCGTAAATGTCCTGCGACCGCTTGTTCAGGTCGGTGCCTCGCTGAAACGCCGTGCCGGCCTTCGCTGGGTTCTTTTCATATAGACCGCGGAGATAGTCGAACTGGATGCCGTTGCGCGTAGACATGTTAAGGTTGGTGCGGTCAATGCTGTCCTGCACCTGGCTGAAGCCGTTCAACACATCGCTCGACACATTGAGGGCCAGCATCGCCGTCAGTACGATGTACATCAGGTTGATCATCCGC
>USIY01000186.1 GCA_900554845.1 uncultured Bacteroidales bacterium
GGCCAACGCCGTGCGGGACCTGGCCGATGAGGTGGGCGCGGACCGGATTGTATGTTTCGGCGACAATATCAACGACCTGCCCATGATGCGGGAGGCCGATCTGGCCGTGGCCGTCGAGAACGCCCATCCGGATGTGCTCGCCGCCGCTGACATAGTCATCGGTCCGAACACTTCCGATTCCGTGGCAAAGTTCATTTTAGACCACTGATATTCCCTGCACAGAATGGACAGACGTTTGGGCAAATTGCTGATAATCTTTATCTCGATAGCAGCGATCATCGGATTCCTCTTCATCTCGAACGGTTTGGTGAAGGAACTGGGCAAGCAGGAGCGCGAGCGAATGGATATATGGGCCAAGGCCACGCAGCGTCTGGCTCAGTCCGATCTTAACGCCGACTTTGAATTCCTTCTCGATATTATTGCCGCGAACAATTCAATTCCGGTGATGATCTTCGACAAGAACCGGAATATCTCCGAGTTCCGTAATTTCAATCTGCCGGACAAGGATGACAAGGACAGGATGATCTATTCGGAACTGTCGCCGCGCAACAGGGAGTATCTTTCCAAGCGTCTTGACAAAGCGTTGGGCAAACAGTCTGTGGACAAGATCGCGGGCGATTCCCGGCATTTCATAGTGGTAGAGATCGGTCCGGGGATGAATCAGTATATTTACTATGAGGATTCGGCGTTGTTGAAAAGTCTGAGCCTCTATCCCTATATTCAGGTCGGGGTGACGGTTTTATTGGCTATAATCCTTTATATGGCTTTGGTGTACACCAAACGGGCCGAGCAGAACAGGGTATGGGTAGGCCTCAGCAAGGAGACCGCTCATCAGTTGGGCACACCTATCAGTTCGTTGATGGCGTGGTCGGAATATCTTCAGTCCATAGGTCTGGACAAGGAAGTGACCGATGAAATCGACAAGGACGTAAAAAGATTGTCGACCATTGCGGACAGATTCGGAAAGATAGGTTCTTTGCCGGAGATGCAGTTGGAATATATCAACGAAATTGTGGGCAATTCGCTGGAATACATGATGAATCGCGTGTCGGACCGTGTTTCGATCAATATGCATCTGAGCGATGACGATCACGGCGTGATGTTGTCCAAATCTTTGATAGAATGGGTGATGGAAAACCTTACCAAGAACGCGGTGGACGCCATGCAGGGGGAAGGTCGGATAGACATCACTACCGGAGCGGAGGGCAAGAATATCTGGATAGAGGTAAAGGACACAGGCAAAGGCATTGCGCGGAAAAATTTCAAAACGGTGTTCAATCCCGGTTATACCACTAAAAAACGTGGGTGGGGTCTCGGTCTGACGCTGGTGAAGCGAATTGTCGAGGAATATCACGGGGGCCGTATTTACGTCAAGGAATCGGAGCTTGGCAAAGGCACCACTTTCCGCATGGAGCTCCCGGCCGTGACGGCGGGTTAAGCAACGGCGCCTATGTGAACTTTAGAATTGCACGTGATGTTTTACTTGTGGGAAAGGACAGCGATTTTGCGGTCCGTCAAAAACATCAGGTGTTATGAAGAAAGAAAGTAAAGCGGTTGAGCCTCGTGACCGTGGCCTCAACAAGATGTACCAGATATGCGGTGTCGTGATTTGCCTTGCGGCGATCGTGACGTTTATAATCTGGATAATTGATTCCTCGAAGATCCATATGATGAGTCAGACCATTATGGGAGTCGGATTTCTGACGATTTCCTTGGGAGTGCTTATGTATCTGCTTACTCGGCGCAACAGTTATGTATTGGCCAACTGGTTGCTGTGGATATGCATTCTCGGCAGTATTGTCCTCTTCTTCGTGGGCATGGCCAAAGCCGAAGACGTGTCTGAAGCCGCCGCCATTCTTGGCGCAGTGCCTCCGAATCCTTGATAAAGCGGATGCTTTTTAGTATATAGTGTAGGGCGGTAAACTATTCAGTGCCGCCCTTTTTCCTTAAGTTGGAGTTGAAGTTCTTTTTCTTCCTGCTCGAGTTCCTTGCTTTTTTGAAGGGAACGTGTGAGTAATTTTTTATACATATATTCATCGAAAATCATACATATACGTATAAAGGCGAAAAATGCCACAAGGCCCACAAGGACCTTTATCCACAATATTGTTCCCATATCAATTCTCCTCCAATCGTTTTTTCAGATCCTTAATCCTTTTCTTCCGCTCCCTGATCTCTGTCCTCAATTTATACAAGCGCTTATAGGACGTGAGGGACGGGTATCGGGCAGAATAAACAATCATTATTAAGCAACCGATATAAAACACCCACATTTGGGGAGACTGAGGCAATATGTTCGATAGAGCCGAACAGATCAAAAGCAGTATTCCTGTCTTCATAGCTTTATTTAAATTATTGATGGTCAGTTCGGAATGAGGTCAGATATTTCACCCATGCGTCCAATGTTGGAATATCGGTCTTGTCCCAGGCGTATCCCCAATAGTATCTCAGTGGTTGCTGTGGCTGAAGGGTGGTGGATATCAGCAGGTGATTGTCCTTTTCAAATATGCCGTCATTGTGATTCAGCATGATGAGGCCGACGAAAATTTTGCCGTTGTCCGGGCCTTGTGTGGGATCGGTCAGAGCGATGATTCCTTTGTCCGCATTTGTGAAAGTCTCGCCGTTGTCGCGGCGCGGGAATCCGGTAACGACTGTCAGAGGATGTCGCGCCCCCAGATAATTCACTTCGCTGTAATTGAGATGGCTTTTGCTGTCGAGCACAATCGTACGCACCTCGGTTATGGTGTCGCCTTCGATGACTTTCGGGGCGAATGTCAGACGGGCTTTGAACCGCTCAGGTCCGTTCTCGAGGATGTCCACTTTGTCGTAGCACCATGGAAACACAATGCTGTCGCCTGTCATTACGGCCGGTACTCCGCATCCCAATGTGGGTCCTACGGCGTAGCAGTCCATCCCTTTGCCATGGTCAATGTGGTATGTGAAGGAATCCTGAAACTTCTGCGCCATCGCAGGATCGATTTTTCTTAGCGAATCCACTTTGCGCCAGTTGTCGGCGCTGCATTGGTTGCCGTATAACTCCTCGAGCACCATCCCTTTGCCGGGATACTTCAAGAAAATGTCATAACCGAACGACTTCTCTCCGTCCTTTTGAGTCTGAGGTCCGTACGCCCGGAAGGCAACGACTTCATTTTCCCAACCAAGATCATCGTTTCTTTCAGGAAACACTCTTCCGTACACCGATTGGTTCTGTGAAAAACAAGGGAGTCCTGTGGCTATAAGCGCTATATAGAAAATTAGATTTTTAAGTGTGTACATTTTTGACAACTGCTTTTATATTATAAGCTTGACAATCCCGTTTTTATTGTATCCGTGGTGTTGTTATCGTTGCTGTTCGGCATGAATGATCCTTGGCTTATGAACCGTAATCTCAACATATATAATCTTGCGAATCCTGAAGACGCTTCCGCGGTCCGTGTTAGGATAGACGGAGACAGCGCGGTCTCTTTATACAGATACGGCGCTGTTTCATACGCAAGCGGATGGATGTATACACCGCAAGGGCGGGTGCGCAGTTCCTGAGGGATCGAACAGAAAGATGTAGTTTATGACATTGAAATGCCTTGTGAGGGTACGCTTGTTCTGCATTCGGGCAGTCGCCCCCTTCATGCCGGGCACAACAGTATTCGCCAATCCCGGTGAGCAGTACGTTTTTGTATGATTTTTCACATAGTTTGAATATGTTTAGTAAATTTTCTTCATTGATTGCGTCGTTATTGTTGTTCGGAACGGCAACCGGTCTGGCGGTGTCGCCGAAAAGGGTTCTTCTGGATGACGGATGGCTGTTCACGCAGCAGGAATGTCCGGGTTTTGAAAAGCCGGATCTCGACACCTCCGGATGGAAGTGCATATCGCTTCCTCATGACTGGAGTGTGCTCAATGATTTCGACAGGAATGAACCTTCCGGCAATGACGGAGGATATCTTCCCACCGGCAAGGGATGGTATCGCAAGATCATTGACGTTAAGCCCGATATGCTCGGCAAGCCCGTGCAGCTGTATTTCGAAGGGGCTTATATGAACAGTACCGTTTATGTCAACGGCAAGCGTGTAGGAGGCCATCCTTACGGTTACACCTCTTTCCGGTGTGACATCGGACCGGAACTGAAGGCCGGAGAAAACGTAATCGCTGTGGAAGTTGACAATTCCAGACAGAAGAACAGCCGTTGGTACACCGGATCGGGAATATACCGCCACGTGTGGCTCGAGCCTCATGAGAACATCTATGTGAAGCCTTGGAGCATGAGGATCACCACTCCTGTCGTGTCGAAGGAGAAAGGAGTGGCGCGTATTGATTTCACTGTTGTGGATCCGTCTGCGGACAAAGCCAAAGAGAGGATAAGGATTCCTGTGGCTGTTTCAGTTGGCAACCGCTGCGTGAAGGATACAGTCACAATCAATCCGGGAGAGACTGCGAAATATTGTTCATATGAGATTTCTGTGGATAATCCGGATCTATGGAGTCCAGATACCCCGTCGATATATGAGGCTGACGTGGTTCTGTCGTTGCCGGACGGCTCGATGGAGAAGGAAACAGAGAGATTCGGTTTCAGAAAAATCGAATATTCCGCCGACAAGGGTTTTGTCTTGAACGGAATTCCTATGATGATAACTGGAGCTTGCGTGCATCATGACAACGGCATTCTCGGAGCGGCCTCATACGATGACGCAGAGATCCGTAAAGTGAAGCTTCTGAAGGAGGCGGGATTCAACGCGGTGAGGACATCGCACAATCCGCCTGCGCCTGCGTTTCTGAGCGCATGCGACAGTATCGGGCTTTTGGTCATAGACGAGGCTTTCGACGGATGGAAAGCGGAGAAGAACAAACATGACTACAATGAGCTTATCGACGATTGGTGGCAACGGGACATCGCGGCCATGGTGGAG
>USIY01000187.1 GCA_900554845.1 uncultured Bacteroidales bacterium
AAATATTACCATCGCGCTGACTCTGCGGGCATAGGATTCGACCGTTCTTCCAAAGGGAGTGACGCTGTGGCACAATACCCCGACTCTCTGAGAAACATTTACAATAACTTGAGTTCCTGTCCCGAAAAATATCTCTTGTGGTTCCATCATGTGCCTTGGGATTATAAATTGTCCGACGGAAAGACTTTATGGGAAAATCTTTGCAGACATTACGAGCAGGGCTACAGACAAGCTCAGGGAATGCTCAGGCTATGGTGCGAGGTTAAAAATGACGTTCCGGATCAGGAACTGTGGGAAGATGTGCGGCGGCGTCTTATCACTCAGGTTCGCGATGCTCAATGGTGGAAAGAGGCATGCCTGCAATATTTCGCCCAATTCCATTCTCAACCGCTACCGGATTTCGTCACTCCCGCCGTCCATACTCTGGACGAGCTTATGAATATCAAACTCGATATCGACAATTTCACTTGTCCGAGCCGTGAACTGCTTAATTCCGTGAGATAAACAGCTTCGTGAACCCACAAAAATGGAATGTATCATTTTGGGACAAAATAATATCAGTTTTATTCCCCGAAAATAGATACCTTTGTAAATGGATTCAGAAGAATTCACGAACATGAGAAACCTACCGGAATAACAATAACAAAATCTTTACTTTATATTAACCTAAAAAATCTGTTATGATTAAACAATTACTTATCGCAAGCGCAGTAACGGCTATGGCACTGAGTGCGAATGCCGCAGAAGTGACCCTTTGGGAGGGTGAAGTGAATCTTGGCACCGACTGGTCAGAGTCATTTGCCGTACCGGCTGCCGATCTGGCTGTTCTTGGTGACGAGAACGCCATGCTGACTTTCCATTATACCCTTGACACAGCATGCACTTACTGGCAGTTCAAACCATGCTCCAACGGCGAAGGCTGGACGCCTCTTGAAGTGGCCTCCGAACTTGGCAACGACTGGAATTGCATCACAGTGGATGCCAATTCCACCAGCTACGACCTTCCTCTGGGCGCCACCGACATCGCAACCATCAAAGCCAACGGTCTCCGCGTTCAAGGTTACGGCATGACTGTAACAAAGATCACAACCGATTCCGAAAAAGAAATCGATCCCAATGTCCTTTGGGAGGGCGAGCTGGAGTTCACCGGCTGGAGCGTAAACGGTGCAGAAGTGGCTCAAGGCAAAGTGAGAGCCGGCGATGTTCTGACCTACACATTCTCCAATGCCGGTGCAGAAAACTCACAGGCACTCATCAAGGCTTCCGACTGGAACAATCTGCTCGGCGCAGCCAAGATAGTCAACAAGGATATGGCCAGGACCAACGTTATAGTCGGAGTGACACAGGCTATGCTTGACAACTGCGGCGGCAAGTTCTTCCTCCAGGGCGAAGGCAATTTCATCATCACCAAAATCGCCAGGACCGGTGAATTCGACCCAACGAACGTGATCGCATTCGGCACACGCAGTCTCGGCGCTCTAATTTTCGCCACTATTCCCGAAGGTACGGAAAAAATAGCTGTAGAGTTTGACGCAGCCCCCACATGGGCACAGCTTTGCGACAAGGGTTGGAACGACAAGGGATTCACCTCCGAAAGTTCCGCCGACGGCAGAATAATCACATGGACAATCACTCCCGACTTCGTATCCTCCGTGGCCACCGACAAGGAATTCATCATCAACGGCGGTGACGCCAATCTGTTGAAGGTGTTCATACCCTCTTCTTCCGGTATCGACGGCATCAACGCTGAGAACAAGACCGTCAACGTTTATGACCTCGCAGGTCGTGTGGTACGCCGCAACGTTGAGTCCGGAGCCGCTGTAAACGGTCTCGCCAAGGGCATCTACATCGTGAACGGTAAGAAAGTCATGGTGAAATAATCAAACCTTGATAAAATAGAGGCCGGGTCTGTCGACTCGGCCTTTTTTATGTATTTGTGTTTTCAGTTCTTTTATGCTAAATTTGCATTAAAATCAAGAAATACTCTAACTATCATGAAAAAAATCTTATTCGCACTATGCGCGATGTGCATGGTTCCGATACCGCTGACAGCTGAAAAAGTCAATGTCAGCAATATTACGGGGAATATAATATTGACCGTTGACGATGCCGGAGGCTCCCCCTCGTATTCAATATCGTTGGATGGCAAACAGATGCTCGCACCGTCTCCTTTAGGACTTAAGGCGAACTTCTCGGATTTCGCCAATGGCATGACTTTGGAATCATGGAAGCAAGAAAACAAGAACATTGATTACAAAGTAAACCGCATCAAGAAATCGCATGTTTCCAAAACGGCCAACGATGTTATATTCACATTCAAGAACAAGGATGGTCGTCACATGGACGTGGAGTTCGTACTCACCAATAACGACGTGGCATTCCGATATACAATCCCCCATGAGCAAGACACGGGGTCCATCCGTGTGATGGACGAGGCCACAGGTTTTGCGCTTCCATTGGGTTCTACGGCATTCCTCACTCCGCAGAGTGACGCCATGATCGGTTGGAAACGGACAAAACCCAGCTACGAGGAGGACTATATCATCGATGCCCCTATGGACACGAAGTCACAGTACGGGCACGGATTCACGTTCCCGGGGCTGTTCAAAGTCAACGACGACGGATGGGTTCTGATAAGCGAGACCGGCGTTGACCGCCATTATGCCGCAAGCAGGCTATCGGACTATAAAAACGGAATATATAAGCTTGAGTTTCCCATGCCGGAGGAAAACAACGGCAACGGCACGGTAGAACCGGCGTTCGCGCTTCCTGGCAGCACTCCCTGGCGTACGATAACTGTGGGCAGGGACCTTAAGCCCATAGTGGAGACAACTATTCCTTGGGACGTGGTTGAAGAAGTATATCCCGCCGGCGCCAAGTATGAGCCCGGCCGCGGCACATGGAGCTGGATCATGTGGCAGGACGACAGCATCAACGCGCAGGACATCCGTACATTCATCGACTTCGCCGCAGCTTTGGGATGGGAATATACTCTTATTGACTGCGGTTGGGACAAGAACATCGGATGGGACGGAATGGAAAAACTTATCCGGTACGCCAAAGCTCAGGATGTGGAGCCAATATTGTGGTACAGTTCAAGCGGATACTGGAACGACATCACTCAGAGTCCCATAAATCACATGGAAGATCCGAGGATTCGGCGTAAGGAAATGAAATGGATGAGCGACAACGGAGTGAAAGCCATAAAAGTGGATTTCTTCGGTGGCGACAAGCAAGAGACCATGCGTCTTTACGAAGCTATCCTCACCGATGCCAATGATTTCGGCATCATGGTGATATTCCATGGATGCACATTGCCGCGCGGATGGGAAAAGATGTTCCCCAACTATATCGGTTCCGAAGCCGTACTTGCATCGGAGAATCTGATATTTTCACAGGATTTCTGCGACAAGGCGCCTGTATACGACACATTGCATCCTTTCATACGCAACGCCGTGGCTTCGATGGAATATGGAGGCACACCCCTTAACAAACGTATGCACCGAAGCAACGCCAAGGGAAACTACCGTCGCACCACCGACGCTTTCGAGCTGGCAACAGCTGTGCTCTTCCAGAATTCTCAGCAGAACTTCGCCTTGGCTCCCAACAATCTTGAGGACGCTCCCGCGGCTGCGATCGACTTTATGAAAGAGGTGCCTACAATGTGGGATGACACCCGCTACGTAGAAGGATATCCCGGGAAATATGTAATTTTGGAACGTGACGCTCAGAACGGGAACAGTTATACCGCAGGCATCAATGCCGAAAAGGCAGCCAGGACAGTAACTCTCGACCTACAGCCCGGCACTTACACATTGCTGAGCGACGACAAAGAGGGTCAGCTCAAATCAGAGACCCTGACCGTCAAGAAAAGCCGCCGGCTCAAAGTGACTATGCAGCCTAACGGAGGATTCATTCTGTCGAAGTGACAGTGTGCGTCCGGGTGTAACACCATATACAACCGCATGTCAGCCGGTTCTGACGCATCAGCGACGGAAATAAGGAAGAGATAATAAAGCGAGCCTGATTCCATTTGGGACAGGCTCGCTTCTTTTGATTGTAAATTAGGGTAATAGTTAGATCGTTGCGACTTAATGTTTGCTCTTATTTATCTATTAATGTATTTTGTGAAGAATTTTCCATATCAAATACGACTCCGTTTCCAGAATCTTTAATATCACAAAGTTACATTATATCATTTAATTTCAAAACAGCATTTATATTAATTAGCGCTCAAAAGGCACAATATGTTGCCAAAAGGTCAAAATTAAACACCAAGAGGGATATTTTGACAAATTATGCCGACTTATAATTCCAAAATTATTGTTAAATTTGCAAAAGTAAGTTATATAGGACTGCTTCTACTCTTTAAAAGTTAATTTGAGGATCGTTGACACTAACCGATGAACTGGAAAATAGAACATATCCTGCATATTGTGACTGCATGCGCATTGTTGTGTATTGCAGCATCTTGCGATAGTGGAGACAATGACAGAAGTCAAGTGGGCGATCTTGATCGGCAGTTCACGGATTCCATCAATGTAGGAGCGATGGAGGGAGCCTTGAAAATAGCCGGAAATGAAAAACAGCAAGGCATTGAAACCGGTGATTCCGACATTTATTATCGGGGCATGGTGCATCAGGCTATTGTCAATTATTATGCGGGGCGTCCGCAGGATATGCTCAGGCAGGTTGATTCCATCGCGGCATACGTCGCTTCAAAACCGGATAACGACTTGCGCAAGGAAATGCGCAGAAGGACATACTCCATCAAAGGAGGGTACTACACCCGCTACCAGTACAATCCAGATTCAAACATTTATTATTTAAGTTTCGCAAGTATGTAATTTCAGAGATACGGGCATAAAAAAACGACA
>USIY01000188.1 GCA_900554845.1 uncultured Bacteroidales bacterium
ATTATAGACCTGAACACCACCAACCCGGAGAACTGGGACGGCGACAAAGGACCCGAAGTGAAGAACTTCTCCGATGTGGTCCTTTACGAGGCCCACATGCGCGATCTGTCGATGGACCCCTCGTCAGGAATCGCCAATAAGGGTAAATTCCTGCAGTTCACCGAACCGGGCACAAAATCACCGCAGGGCGAGGCAACGGGCATCGACCATCTGAAGGATCTGGGAGTGACACACGTCCACATCCTGCCGAGCTACGATTACAACTCGGTGGACGAGACCAATCTGCAGAACAATATCTACAACTGGGGTTATGACCCGCAGAATTACAACGCCCCCGAGGGTTCATACTCCACCAATCCTTCTGATCCGGCTACCCGTGTACGCGAAATGAAAGAGATGATCAAAGCGCTCCACGATGCAGGAATCGGAGTCGTGATGGATGTGGTCTACAACCATACGGCTGAAAATGACGGATCAAACTTCGAACTTACAGCTCCGGGATACTATCATCGCCATTGGAACGACGGTAAATATTCCGATGCTTCGGGATGCGGCAACGAAACTTCTTCGGACCTGAAACAGATGCAGGATTATATCGTCAACTCCGTCAAGTACTGGGCCAAAGAGTATCATGTGGACGGCTTCCGTTTCGACCTGATGGCCATACATGACACGGAGACAATGAACCGCGTCGCAAAGGAACTGAAGGAAATCAACCCCTCGATCTTCGTTTACGGCGAGGGATGGACGGCCGGAGATTCTCCATTGCAGCCCGAACGCCGTGCCCTGAAGGAAAATGTGTCTAAAATGAAAGGCATAGCCGTGTTCTCCGACGATATCCGCGACGCTGTCAAAGGACATTACAGCAACGAGGAGGATCCCGGCTTCGCCACAGGCAAACCCGGCAACGAGGAGACCGTAAAGATAGGTATTGTCGCCGCCACCGCTCACCCTCAGGTGGATTACAGCAAGGGAAACAATTCCAAATTCCCCTACGCCGAAAGCCCGGAGATGATCGTCAACTATGTGTCGTGCCATGACGACCTATGCCTTACCGACAAACTCAAGAAGTCCATGCCCGACGCTACCGAGGCCCAAAGATTGGCAGCGGCGAAACTGGCGCAGACAATCGTGATGACTTCGCAAGGCACACCCTTCATCTTCGCCGGCGAGGAAGTGTTCCGTGACAAGAAAGGCGTTCACAATTCCTACAAGTCGCCCGACTCTATCAACGCCATTGACTGGAACAACAAGACGAAATACAAGGATCAGTATGAATATTACAAAGGTCTGATAGCGCTCCGCAAGGCACATCCCGCTTTCCGCATGACCACCGCAAAGGATATTGCCAAAAATCTTAAATTCGACAAAATAGATTCAAAGAAGACTCCTAACCTTATATCTTATTCTCTTCTAAACAACGCCAACGGCGACGAGTGGAAAGAGATTAAGGTTGTCTTCAACGGTGCTCCGACAGCCCAGACCGTCAAGATTCCCAAAGGCAACTGGCAGGTAGTGGCGCGAGACGGCAAGATCGATCCCGCCAACGCCCTGGAGACAATCGCCGGCGGTGCAGTTGAAGTTGCCCCGTTCTCAGCACTGATCCTCCACAAATAACGACAAAAACTTATCATTTTCCATCCGGAGCAATCGGTCAATTCCGACTGCTCCGGTTTGTTTTGTACGTATTCGGACATTTTACAATATGATAACCCGCTGATTATCAATAAAAATTGCAATCAGCATTATTTTTTTATTAGATTTGTACCAGCAATCAATGATGAAAAGCAGCGATTGCCATAGAATGGAAATGATTTGAATTATGGATAAGGAAATAGACAAATCTAAATTGAAACGCGAGCGGCAAAGGAAACTTTTGCTATGGGGATGCATCGGTCTGGTGGTCTTGATCGGCCTCATATGGCTTATGACCGGGATCGCCCCGAGTGTCAACGAACGCGACATCACCGTCGGTACCGCCGAGGAAGGTCCGTTGGAAATTACTGTCGCGGCGTCGGGCCTGATAGTTCCGGCGCATGAGGAAATAATCAACTCGCCTGTGGAGACACGCATTCTGCAGGTGTTCGCGCAGCCTGGCGACACTGTCAAGGCCGGCACTCCCCTTCTGCAGCTTGATCTGGAGGAGGAAGAGTCTCAACTCGGCAAGCTTCAGGACGCGCGCACCATGCAGCAGCAGGAACTTCGTCAGCTTGAGCTTGCCAATCAGACGGCGATCAGCGACTTGGAGATGCAGATCAAGGTCAGCGAGATGAACGTTAACAGGCTCCGTATAGAAGTGGCCAACGAGCGCCGTCTCGACAGCATAGGAAGCGGCACGGGCGACCGTGTGCGTCAGGCTGAAACCGCCTACAACGCCGGAGTACTGGAACTGGATCAGCTGCGTACGCGTCTCCGCAACGAGCGTCTCCGCAACGCCGCTGCCGAACGAGGACAGCAGCTCAGTGTCAATTCCGCAGCCCGCGATATCGAAATGATGGCGCGCACCATCCACCGAGGAAGCATTCCCGCGCCGATGGACGGGGTGCTGACATTCATCTCCACGGACCTCGGCAGCCGAATAGGCACCGGTGAGAAAGTGGCAGTGGTCTCCGACCTGTCAAGCTTCAAGGTCAAAGGAGAGATTCCCGAAGGCAGCAGCAACCGCGTGGATGTGGGTTCGCAGGTAAGCGTACGCATAAACGGCGCGCAGCTTACCGGAACAGTCAGCAACATCACCCCGCAGGCAAAACAGGGAGTCGTGTCATTCGTAGTCAGCCTCGACAATCCCCGCGACAGCCATCTCCGGTCAGGAGGAAGGGCCGAGATGTATGTGTCCTACGGCTATAAGGACAAGGTGATACGCGTACCCAACGGAGCTTTCTACCGCGGCGAAGGAGAATACCGAGTCTTTGTCATTGACAACGACGGCATGATGGAACGGCGTAAAATACGTGTCGGAGACTGCAACCGCGAGTATGTGGAGGTTCTGGAAGGGCTGAAACCCGGCGAACGTATCGTGACAAGCGATATGGAAAAATATAAAAACAACTCAAAACTGAAGTTAAAAAACTGAAACACTATGGCAATAATAACTCTCAGCGGTATTGAGAAAGTGTACCGCACCAAGGAAATCGAAACGACTGCGCTGGAAAATGTCAACTTAGAGGTCAACCAGGGTGAGTTCGTGAGCATTATGGGACCGAGTGGATGCGGCAAATCCACACTTCTGAACATCATCGGCCTGCTGGACAAGCCCACCAAAGGGACCGTCAGCTTACTCGACCAGAACTGCAGCGGGCTCACCGACCGCCAGCTGTCGCACTTCCGCAACGCCAACCTCGGCTTTGTGTTCCAGAGTTTCCACCTCATACCGTCGCTGGACGTGGTCGGCAACGTCGAGCTGCCGCTGATTTACCGTAAAGGCGTCAGCGCGCGCCAGCGTAAGGAACGCGTGGAGCAGGTTCTGGAACGTCTGGAGATGACGCACCGTATCCACCACCTCCCCTCGCAGCTCAGCGGCGGCCAGTGCCAGCGCGTCGCGATAGCCAGAGCAATAATCGGACAGCCCCAGATAGTCCTGGCCGACGAGCCCACGGGTAATCTGGACAGCAAGATGGGAGCAGAAGTGATGGGACTTCTTCACCGTCTAAACAAAGAGGACGGAACCACCATCGTCATGGTGACGCACAACGAGGCCCAGGCTATGGAGACCGACCGCATCGTCCGCTTCTTCGACGGCCGCATCATCGGTTAATCACCGGTCACGATACATCCCTCCCATCTCTCCCATCTCTCCCATCTCTCCCACAAATCCCAAAATTTCCCATTATGAAACAGAAAATACGTCAAATCCTATACGACATGCGGCGTCAGCCGTTGATCAGCGGCGTCACGTTCATAGCCACGGTCCTGTCGGTGTTCCTGTTTATGGTCGTTGTGATCACTTCACGCGTCAAAACAGTGCCCTTCCCTCCGGAAAGTTGCCGTGACCGTCTGCTGGTAGGCAAGTTCATGCACATTAAGAAAGCGGACACAAACGGAGATTCTTCATCAGGATTGAGTCATGAAGCCGCAAAAACACTTTATCAAGATCTTAAAGGAGTGGAGCGGACATCGTTCATGGCGGACGGCACATGGGATGCAATGGTCAAAGGAACCCTTTCCGAGACCATAGATGTCAAGGGCCGCACCGTGGACGCCGAATTCTTCAGAATATTCGACCATCCCCTGCTTGACGGGCGATACTTCACCGCCGATGAAGCCAATGAAGGTCTTCCTGTGGTCGTGATAAGCGAGAAGACCGCCCGGGGAGCCTTCGGTAAAACCGATGTGGCTGGAATGCCGATCAGTCTGAACCACATGAAGTATACTGTCCTGGGCGTGGTAAAGGACAACTCAGCGCTTGCCACAACTGCATCGGGAGACGTGTTCTATCCATATAGTCCCAAGAACTTCACCCCCTGGGGCGAGAGCAAGATGGATCATATGTTCGGGAACACCACAGTGGCGCTTCTGGTAAAAGATGGAGTGGACTTCCAGAGCGTACGTGACCAAGTAAAGGGCCGTTATGCCGAACTGAACACAAAATTCCGTGCGGACGGAATGGAAGTGATCTATCACGAGAGTCCCTATGATCAGGAAGTTCTTTCCTCCGGTCTGTTCGGCAGCAACTCAACCCCCGATACCTCCGGCGACAGAATGATGCGCTACATACTCTACGCTATCCTTCTTCTTGTCCCCGCCATCAATCTCAGCAGTCTTCTGCACAGCCGTATGCACAAGCGCGTCAGCGAGATCGGAGTCCGTCGTGCCTTCGGATGCACGCGCTCACGAATCATCACGGACATTATCTGGG
>USIY01000189.1 GCA_900554845.1 uncultured Bacteroidales bacterium
CTGATAGACCCTGCAACCGGGGAGAAAGTTCCCTCGCTCATCAGCCGTGACCGCTACACCAACGAGCTGCTGGCAATCCCGGCAAAGGATGTCAAAATCCGTGACACCTTCGGTCAGACGAAACTGACCATACCGGAGATCATGACCCTGAAAAAGGGTCTCCCGCTCCCTCCCAAAGAGGTCGTATGCCGTGACGGAAAGCCCCGAACCGGAATACTCCAGTACAATGTCGACAGAAAGGCTGTCGAATTTGTACCCAACGGAATACACTGGTATGAGAAGGTGCAGCAAGCGAAGCAGGCCGCCGAAGCAAAGAAAGAAGGCAAAGGCGAGACTGTCTCTACCGGGGCTCCGGAAAAGAAAGCGGAGAGAAAGCCCAACTGGACACTTAAAGACGGGAGCATCAAGCCTCTCGGACAATGGAACAAGATTCCTCTTACCGAGCAGCAGAAGGATGACTACGCCAACGGTCGTGTCGCCAAGCTCGACAACATGGTCGATGAGAAGGGACAGCCCTGCACCGTCTATCTCTATTTCGACAAGGAGAAACAGCGTCCGATGACATCGCTCAATGACCCGCGTGTCAAGGTCGCAAACGAGTCTCAGACTCAGAAGGCGGTCAATAACGACGGTCTCACAAACGAGGCGACGAAGAACATCACCGACCCTCTGACCAAGGGTCAGACCCAGCCGAAAGACGAGGACCAGCAGAAACAACAGCGCAAACCGAAAGGTCCGAAACTCTGATTCCCATAGCAGAGTATAAACCCCAACCACTGAACCCACGCAGATGAAACGCCGAGGGAGGGTCCGGAACCTCCCGAAGCTTTCGTCTCAAAAATTCCGATACACTAACAAATAAGAACATTTCAAATATGACAAAGAAAACACTCGTAACAGTTGTTGCCGCCAACCGTTTGATGGCAGAGACCATCGCCCGCGCAATTGGCGCTACCTCCGAACACGAAGGCTACTATCATGGCAACGGCTATGCCGTGACATGGACCAACGGGGAAATCATCGAAGCCGAATACAAGCGTGGCGAGAAATTCGTCATGAACTCCGGGCAGGACATGCGCCAGATGTACGCGCACCACTTCAACTTCAAAATGCGCAACTACGATGCGCTCCTCGGCTGGGAGAAGTCGAAGGCAGATGAAGCCCAGTTATCGGTCATCAAGGCTCTGTGGGCAAAAAGCAATGTCATCGTCAACGCTATGGAACCCACTTTCGAGGGTGAACTGGCTTTCCTCAACCTGTACTGGTATCTCCGTATGCCGGTGACAGTGCGCCGCGCATGGCTTTCCCGTCTGCGTAAACCTCTCATCCTCCGTGGTGTCGAGAACGGCGTATATTCTCCCGACAAACATGAGAAATGGCTCGCAGGGGAACTCGTGAATTTTTTTCTCAAAGCCGATGCCGTGGCCGCAGAAAACGCCCCCGACATCGAATCGGCAGAGAACAACCCGACTGACGAAGGATGCGATGTCGAACTGAATATCGTGAAGGGCCAGACTCTTCACAACATGGTCACCCTGTGGATGGATGCCACTATGGAACTCGGCTACGACTTCGAGCCGACATTCCTCATCGCTCACAAGCTCTACGCCAAGGGGCTGATCTCATACCCCTATCTATACCAGAACGGAATCCCCGGCAACGTGTATAACACCATGTGCCGAGACTTCCGTGTGCTGGAGCACAACGCCCAATACGGACAGATGGCCAAAGAAGTCGGATGGCTCAGCACCCGCAACACCTTCCACAATGACGAGACTTCCTATAACGGTCATGGCATCGTCACGACCGGACTGCACCCCACCGACCTCAGCCGCGACGAAGAGAGACTGTACAATCTCATCGTGAAGCGTGTCATCGAGGCCTTCACTCCCGACGAGAATGATATTCAGAAGAAGTCCCGCAAGAAGCGTAAATCTTGCAAGAAAGCGGGTTAACAGACCTGAAAATCAACTAAAATATCAATAACCCCTCCCGAATGTCCCAAAGATTTTGTATCTTTGCACTTGATTCAACGTCATATAATGTTTTTGTTTCATTTTTGACGTGGATTTAGTGGTTGGACATCGGGCGGGAACCCGGTGTCCTTTTGCTTATATACCTACCATACACCAATTTACACCATTTTAAGCAAATCAGGATTTTCGGCAAACCACTAAATTCCCCACCATAATGAAACAATCTCATGAAAAGGAGATGGACTATTTCGCAGCCTATCTCTACGGTCACCTACGTGACCACCGCTTTCCCGAAGTAACAGACACAGAGTTTATCAATACCCGTGCTGGCGAAGCATATAAGACCATGACCCGCCTTATCCTCGAAGGGCGCAGTCAGTCCGTAGCCGAGGAACTCGCCATGCGTGTACTTCTTGAAGGCCACTATGTGTCTCGTTGGGATGTGATATTCAACCTCCTTGAAGAACTGTTCCACAACGACCTGCCGACTGAAGAAGCAAAAATTGAGTGGGCAGATCTACTGCTCGGTCTCCGTTACATCAACGCCATACTTGACAAGTATGAAGTCAACGGGGACTTCCTCAGCAGAGAAGATTACCCGAGGCTACAGAACGAGTTAGCGGGTACCATTGCGGACATTTTAGAACAATACCGCAATGAGTTACAATAGGCTACAAACAATGCGCGACAACATCGAGGCGATACGGATGGCGTTTAGTCTCGATGTCAAGGGGCGCGGGGCGCAGACTGCCGAGGAGATCGCAGTGCTGCGCAAGTATGCCGGGTTTGGCGGGTTGAAGTGTATTCTCAATGACGCCAACGAACTGGCGGATGCTGCCAAATGGAGCAAATCAGATATTGAATTGTTCGCGCCGACGGTTGAACTGCGTCGCCTCATCCACGACTATTCTCATGACAACAAGGAGTTTAACCGCTATATGGAGTCGTTGAAAGCGTCTGTGCTGACAGCGTTCTATACCGACAGCCGCATTGTGGATGCTATTTCCGACGCACTGAAATATCAGGGTGTCGAAATAAAAAGTTTTCTTGAACCGTCTGCCGGACGGGGTGCTTTCATCGACTCTTTTCTGCGTAATGACAGGTACCCCGGTACCGAGGTGCTGGCTTACGAGAAGGATTTGCTTACCGGCAAAATACTGTCTGCATTGCATCCGTCAATACTGACTCGCATAGAGGGATTCGAGAAGATTGAGCGCGATTTCAACGGATATTTTGATGTTGCTGCCTCCAATGTTCCTTTCGGAGATTTTGCGGTTGCAGACCCGGCTTATGCCGTGAGCAAGGAGATAGGTTATCGTCAGGCGGCAAAGTCGTTGCACAATTACTTCTTTCTCAAAGGTCTTGACCAAGTACGAGAAGGAGGTCTGATTGCCTTTATCACATCGCAGGGTGTGATGAACGCGGCATCGCCCTTTATCCGCATGGAGCTTGTGAAAAAGGCTGATCTTGTGGCGGCTCTGCGTCTGCCCAACAATACTTTCTCGGATAATGCCGGAACTGATGTCGGCTCTGACCTGATTATTTTCCAGAAGCACACCGAAAAGAAGTCTTTGTCGGCTGATGAAGAATTTTTCATTCAGTCGGTAGTAGACAGGGGGACGAAGGTGCCGGGTAACAAATTCTTTCAGGCGTTTCCGCAGAATGTAATATGCACTGATGCCAAAGTGGGTAATGACCAGTATGGTAAACCTGCTATTGTGTACCACCATGACGGTGGTATAGACGGCATTGCCGGAGACTTGCGTAAGGCACTCGACGAGTCGTTGCACCTGCGCCTGAATCTGGAATTGTATAATTCCAAAGGCATTAAGCCGCCTACACCTGACCCTGTTACGCCAACTCCTACACCCAAGCAGGATGCGAAGGTGGAAGTTCCAAGGGCAGAAAAGAAGTCGAGCCTTACCAACACACCGCTGATGCAACAGTATCAGGAGATGAAAAAGAAACATCCCGATGCTGTATTGCTTTTCCGTGTCGGAGATTTCTATGAGATTTTCGGTAAGGATGCCGTAATCGCCTCGGAGATTTTAGGTATTACATTGACCCGCAGAGCCAACGGCAGGGACAATTATATAGAATTGGCTGGTTTTCCGCATCATGCTCTCGACACCTATCTGCCCAAACTTGTGCGGGCCGGCAAACGTGTGGCAATATGTGAGCAGTTGGAAGACCCTAAACTGAAAAAGACTCCAAAACAGAAGGTTGTCGAGACGGTTACGCCTAATCAGCCGCCTAAGGCTGAGCCTAAGCTGGAACCAAAGCCGGAGCCAGAACCGGTCCCTGCCTCCGAAGAACCTCCGAAGCCTGAACCCACTAAGGAGATTGAAACCGACGGTAGCCCGGATTACAACGATAATCCAGACCCGCGACTCTTTGCCTATAATCTTTTCGGAGAACTGGAGCCAATAGGCAAGCCCCGCCGTCAGCCGAAGCCTGCGGAAGATGCACCAAAGCCGAAACCGAGTGTGGAGGCAAAGGATATTCCCGTCAAAAAATTCCGTCCGCTCAATGAAAAAGAGCTGGAATTTTACGGTTCTCTGAACTGGGAGGACAATCCGCCCATCAACGGCTTTTACGAGACAATGATGTCTATTGCCCACCGTCAGTTGGAGGAAATGCGTCTGGAGCGTGAGGCGGCAGAAGCAGCTAAACAAGCAGCCGCCAATGGCGAGACTATCCAAGAAGGCGGTACCACAATCCAGCGCACCGAAGGCGACTTCGTTCCCGGTCAACGCTCTACCATCAAGGCAGAGCCTGTCAAGGTCGATATGTCTCCCCGTCCTTTCTCGGAGGACATTCAGTTCTTCCACCACAACGGCAGTATGGT
>USIY01000190.1 GCA_900554845.1 uncultured Bacteroidales bacterium
ATCTCAAAAAATCCTCTCAATCTTAATTTGATTTAAATCCAAACACTCTCTTAGAGTATCATGGTTTGATATACAATCCTTGTTTGATATACAGGAGTTTCAGTATAAAAATACAGGAGACAATTCCGGATGCGGATAAGTGTCAAATTATTAGGGGAATAAAATTGCGGAGGCAACTTAATGAAACTTAGGCGAGGAAATTTGTTGTAAATTTAGTAATTTTGCAAATTAAATCAGATTATAAGAATGTACACAGCATCGGCGAAGAAACGCGAGAATATTGCGGAATATCTGCTCTATATGTGGCAGATAGAGGACATGATACGGGCCTATGGGCTTGACATTGACCGAATTCAGGCCGAGATCATCGACAAGTACCAGGGCTTGACCGCAGAACAACGCAAGGAGATGCGCGAGTGGTACGAGAGTCTGATAGACATGATGCGCCGCGAGGGTGTAGCCGAGAAAGGTCATCTTCAGCTTAACCGCAATACAGTGGACGACATCGAGCAATTGCACCGGCGGTTGCTGGCGGATCCGAAATTCACGGCGTATTCCAACCAGTACTACGCCACGCTTCCCCTGATAGTGGAGCTTCGGGCAAAGGCCGGAGGCAATCCCAAGGGGGAGATCGAGACGCTTTTCGACGCTCTGTACGGATTGCTGATGCTTCGGCTCCAGGGGAAGGAGATAAGCGAGGAGACACTGAATGCCCAGCGGCAGATCTCCCGGTTCCTGGCTTTGCTGGCGTCATATTACAAAAAAGATTATAACAACGAACTATTCAAGGACGATTGATGAAAATATTGGTAACAGGAAGTTACGGTCAGCTTGGCCGCGCGTTGGAGCGCGAGCTTGCCGGCGACTCCGACATCGAGGCCATCTTCACTGATTACGACACGCTTGATATAACTGATCAGGAAGCATTGTCGGGATTTTTGGCGGAACATCCAGTGGATGTGATTGTGAACTGCGCGGCGTACACTGCCGTCGACAAGGCCGAGTCCGATTCTGACCGGGCGCGTCTTGTCAACACGCTGGCTCCCGGAGTGCTTGGCAAAGCGGCGCATCGTATAGGCGCGAAGGTGATACATATCTCCACGGATTATGTGTTCGGCGGCGACAACTTCCGTCCATATCTGGAATATGACGAGCCGGGCCCGCGCAGCGTCTACGGACGTACCAAACTTGAAGGGGAGGCCATGCTGAAATCGGCGTGCAAGAACACTGTGATAATCCGCACGGCGTGGCTTTATTCCGAAGACGGCAACAATTTTGTGAAGACAATGTTGCGCAAGGCCGACGAGGGGGAGGAAATACGCGTCGTTGCCGACCAGATCGGCACTCCGACATACGCGGGCGACCTGGCCGCGGCAATATATGCGATTCTCCACGCCGAGCAGTGGACCCCGGGAATCTATCATTTCACCGACGAAGGCGTGGCTTCATGGTACGACTTCGCAAAGGCGATAATGGATAACGCCGGCAAGAATGTGAAGGTCACCCCCGTGGATTCCTCGAATTATCCCACGGCCGCCCAGCGTCCGTTTTATTCTGTATTATCCAAGAACAAAATCAAGAAAACCTACGGCATCACCATCCCTTACTGGCAGGACTCTCTCCGCAAGTGCATTGCCAATATGGTGAAATGACATATGGCTGACGAATTAAAACAAGAGATTGAAAGACGGCGTACGTTCGCCATCATTTCGCACCCGGACGCGGGCAAGACCACACTGACAGAGAAACTTCTGCTCTTCGGCGGAGCGATACATGTGGCCGGCGCGGTCAAGAGCAACAAGATCAAAAAGACGGCCACTTCGGACTGGATGGAGATAGAGAAGCAACGCGGCATATCCGTCGCGACTTCCGTGATGGGCTTCGATTACGGTCCATATAAGATCAATATTCTTGACACCCCGGGCCACCAGGACTTCGCCGAGGACACATTCCGTACGTTGACGGCAGTTGATTCGGTGATCATCGTAGTTGACGTGGCCAAAGGTGTGGAGACTCAGACGCGCAGGCTTATGGAAGTGTGCCGCATGCGCAAGACTCCGGTGATAATATTCGTGAACAAGCTGGACCGCGAGGGCCGCGACCCCTTCGAAATTCTGGACGAACTTGAAAAGGAGCTCCATATAGGAGTGCGTCCCCTCACATGGCCTATCAATATCGGCGCCCGGTTCAAGGGAGTCTACAACATATACGGCAAGCGGCTGGATCTGTTCACGCCATCCAAGCAGACGGTGACCGAACGTGTGGAGATCGACGACATAAACAGTCCGGAGATCGACGCGCGTGTGGGCGAGGCCGACGCCTCCCGGCTGCGCGACGACCTTGAGCTGATAGAGGGGGTATATCCTGATTTTGACAAGGAGGCGTACCTCCGGGGAGAGGTGGCGCCCGTGTTCTTCGGCTCGGCGCTGAACACTTTCGGCGTAAAGGAGTTGCTGGACACTTTTGTCAATATCGCGCCGTCGCCCCGCCCAATAGAGGCCGTGGAAAGGCGTGTGGATCCGGAAGAACCGGGATTCACGGGGTTTGTTTTCAAGATACATGCCAACATGGATCCGAACCACCGCTCCAGTCTTGCTTTCGTGAAAATCTGTTCCGGCAAGTTCGAACGCAACGTGTACTACCGTCATGTCCGTCAGGGCAAGGATATGCGCTTCGCCGCCCCCACGGCGTTCATGGCGCAGAAAAAGAGTATTGTGGACGAGGCCTACCCTGGGGACATAGTGGGTATTCCGGACACGGGCAACTTCAAGATAGGCGACACCCTCACGTCGGGAGAGAACCTGCATTTCAAGGGACTGCCGTCGTTCAGCCCGGAGATGTTCAAATACATCGAGAACGCCGACCCGATGAAAGCGAAGCAATTGGAGAAGGGCATCACACAGCTGATGGACGAGGGAGTGGCCCAGATGTTCACCAACCAGTTCAACGGCCGCAAACTTATAGGAACCGTTGGCCAGCTGCAGTTCGAGGTGATACAGTTCCGCCTGCTTCACGAATACGGCGCGCAATGCCGCTGGGAACCGGTGTCGCTTTATAAGGCATGTTGGATTGAAAGCGACGATCAGGATGCGCTGGACGCTTTCAAAAAGCGCAAACAGCATTTCATGGCCAAGGACAAGGAAGGCCGCGACGTGTTCCTCGCCGATTCAAATTATGTCCTTCAGATGGCCCAGTCCGACTTCCCGAAAATAAAGTTCCATTTCACAAGCGAGTTTTGAAAAGGAATTTTGAAAAAAAGTTAAAATGGCGTTTCTTTTTGAATAATGTGCGATTATAGCTAACTTTGCGTGATGAAGAAGACTAAAAAGGTTAATTTCTGGGTGCGTCGCAAATCTCATATAGCGCCGCTGCTGATTGGCGGGGCTGTGATTGCGCTGTTGTTTTTCAATGAGGATGTGTCATGGAAAAACAATATGGAGTACCAGGAGCAGATCAAGGAGCTTCAGACGGAAATCAAGGCGTGCAATGACTCGGCCCAATGGTTTCGCCAAAGGCGCGAGGCGTTGCTGACAGGCAACGAAGAACTTGAACAGATCGCACGCGAGGAATACCATATGCAGAAACCGACCGAGGACGTCTATCTTCTGTCAGATTAAAACTATGAAAGAAGAAAACAACAATCGCGCGCCTGTTGGAAAAGTGAATCAAAACCGCGCCATGGAAAGTGTCGCCACGATAGGTCTGCTGTTGCTTGCAGTGGGTTTGATAGCTCCCTTCACCGACATATTCAATACAGTGTTGATGTCGATCTTCAAGTGGGTGTTCACGGCGGGGGCTGCAATTTATCTTACGGCACGGATTATAGGGTGCTTCGACAAGACGCTGTCTCGGCGAGTGCGCAACATGAGCCGCATGCAGGTATGGGCCGGGGTGTGTTTCGGCGTGGCCGCGGCCATGTGGTTCTATAACACCGGACGGTATCCCGTGATGTCGCTGCGTGTGATGCAGGACACCGTGGTGTTCACTTTGGCAGGAGCCGTGATACAGATAATATTCACCTGGGCGATGTCGCGTCAGATGAAGAAGGAGAGCCGGACTAACAACGACAAGTGATGCCAGACAACAAACGTATATTGACCGTAGACATCGGCAACACCGCGATGAAAGTGTCGGTGTACGAGGGAGAGACCTTGCTGACGTCGATGGCCGGCAAGGAAGTTACTCCGGCGGCTGTGATGTCGTATCTCGGGGACTGCGACATCCGTGGAGTGGCATGCTGCCGTGTGGGGGATGATACGCAGGATATCACCGGGCTGGTGCGCAGGATGACCGACGTGCCATTCCTGGAGCTTGGTCCGGATACCCCGGTGCCTGTGGATGTGGATTATACCCGCGCCACGCTGGGCAACGACCGTCTTGCCGCGGTGGTGGGCGTGGCTTCCGTAAAGGAGTGCGTGCTGTTGGCCGACGTAGGAACAGCCCTTACTCTGGATCTGGCTCGTGGCCTCCGCTATGCAGGCGGCAACATATCTCCGGGATTGAGACTCCGGTTCGAAAGCCTCAACCGCTTTACTGCGTTGCTGCCGTTGGTGGACGCCGACGGACCTACGCATGATTTCGGACACAACACCAAGGACGCCATCCGTTCCGGCGTGGTCCGTGGTCTGGCTTACGAAATAGCGGGAACGCTTGACCGGGTGCGCATATATGAGCCTGACGCGCGACTGGTGGTGACCGGCGGAAGCGCCGGCATTATCAGCAAACAACTTACCGTACTTGGCGTGCGGCATGAAGTGGACCGCCAGGCAGTGGGCCGCGGCTTGGTCCGTATTTTCAACTAT
>USIY01000191.1 GCA_900554845.1 uncultured Bacteroidales bacterium
CTGCGGCATGCGTCAAGGAACATCATGCGGTTCTTGGCGCCGCACGCCTCCATTATGCCCAGAACATCGTCGGCGTTCAAGGCCTCTTTAAGACTGGACTTGAACTCCATCGGATTGTCGATCGGTATCAGATAGTTCACGCCGTCCTCCTGCACTCCGTGACCGGCGTAATAGAAGAGAATAACGTCATATCCCCCTCCCATCGTCGAGAAGCGGTGGAGAGCGTCCTTCATGTCATTGTAACCGGATTCAAAACATTCTATCACATCGAATCCGAGATCCTGCAGAGTCGTGGATACATCCACTGCGTCCGACTGAGCGTTGCGGAGGTAGCTCATCGATGTATAATTGGAATTGCCTATAACGAGGGCAAGCCGTTTTTCCGGGAATCCGGCCCCTTTTGCGCTTCGTTTCACGGTAATGTTCACACGGTCGCCGCGCGTCGATCCGCGGGTTGTAGATGTGAAGAAATCTTTGACCGACTGCACCCCTTTGGATTCGAACGCTCCTTTCGACAACAGGCACAGCCGTCCGGTGGAGAGATTCTTTACTTCCATTTTCTGAGCTGCGTTTTCCCACTTTATGTTGGAAAGTCGAGTGTCGCTGAATTTGTCGCCTTTCTTATACCTGGAGTTGCCTATCTGAATCGTCGGAGTGGTCAACCTCTGGATCAGGTAGTCCGTCGCATTGCCGGGGAGTAACGTTGCCAAACCCAGAGTCAATATTGTCAATGTTCGTTTCATGTTTATGCGGTGTGTTTATATTATTGTCATTCACGGTTGATATATTATTGTCGTTTACGGTCGAAGTCACCCTTCTTGCCAGCAACAACAGGAAAATAAGGTTAGCCGGAAGAGCTGTGAGAAGATTCACATGCCATATACTGAAAAACATGCAGTCCGTCAAGGCGAGTATACCTCCATAGCCCACGCATTCGGCGGCGAGGGCAGCCAGCTGCATCCATTTCCCGTTATACCTCCCCAAATTGATTAAAGAGGGAGACAGCACCGAAAATATCATCATCCAATAGATCGTCAGCAACAATATTTGCGGAAAGACTTTCACCAGGTGGTCGCCCCTTTTAAGAGTTCTGTACGCGAAATATCCCAGCAACGGTCCCGGAACTGATCCTACGTAAGTGTCGTGGACATCGTTGTCGAAATCTCCTATCACCACAGTTTTGCCTTTCATCATCTCTTTCAGCTCATCGGGTGTGTAGGCTCCGAGGAGTTGAGTGCGCAGATAGGGAAAGAGGATGTCCCCGTTGTCGGAGACACCTGTGGCCGCCGCTGTCGGAAACGAGATGAATGGACAGTTGTAACATAGACGGCCATTGTCGAAATAGAGTATACCGTTGCGGGTGATTTCATGCCCCGAGGTATAGCGCCATATCGCGGCGGCCACCGACGGCTGATCGTCCTGCAGATACTCGTATCTGGAAAATCCCGATCCTGCGAGGCCACGGTAATCGGACATCGCCGTTTTAGGCATTATCGCAGCAGGAGTCTCCCCGAAATCGGATTCACGGTGTCGTGAAACCACCAGACCGTCGGTTTTCATAATGTCCGCGAACAGAGCGGAGTCGCCCGGAGATTTCAGACCTTCGGAAAAGCGTATGTCCATAAGTATATTCGCCGCCGACGCTTCGCGGGCAAGATTCACTACTGTATCGAGCATGTCGCGCCGTGTGACGGCGGCGTTACCCATCGGATCGCCGAAATCGTCGGCTATGTCCACCAGTTCCTTTTCCATAGCCATATTTACGCAGAATATGCTGTCGAACGAATTATCTCTGTCACGTTTGGCCCAAAGGGAACTCAAGAAGGCTGTGATATGATAGTCGTCGGCTGAATTCAGTATAGGAAATGTGAAATTGGCGGTAATGTAATCGGCGACTACAAGCAACAAAGCGAGCGCCAAAGAAATCAAGAGTCGTTTCTTCGGCAGTTTCCTTAAAATGGCGGATAATTTGATTCGCAAGTTGTCCGGGCTTTAGGTTAAGGAATTAAAAATATCGTCTGTCTGTCACAGTCCGGAGTAATTGTTCATTTCATCCAGACGCAGCATGGATGCTGAAAGCCGTTTTACAAACTTTTGGACATAGCGGAATCCGAGAATGAATACGATGAGTATTATTCCGCTTGCAGCTTCGTCAAGACCCATGGAAAAGCAGAGAGTGTCGTAGATTCCGTGGACCAGAATCGGTACGGCCAACGCAGCTGTGTAGCAAACCGAGCGGTGGTGTTTGTCGAACCATGCCAGTGCGAAGAAAGAACCCATTATGACGGCGAAGAAATAGTGCGCCGGCACAGCCAGCAATGCACGGGCTATGCCGACCATTATCCATCCTTCCTCCGCTCCGAACAGGTAGAGGATGTTCTCGAATCCGGCGAAGCCCATGCCGATGCACACGGCATACACTATTCCGTCGAAAACCTCGTCGAAATGCCTGCATTTCTTTGCCAGAATATACAACGCCACGAACTTAAGTCCCTCCTCCGGTATCGCAGCGTTGACGAATGACGACAGGAAAGCGCCGACATATGTATCCTGGGGTATGTCGGGGATGATGGTATAGGACAAAAGAATCACGCCAAGCGCCACAAGCACGCCCATCCCTACGGCTCCCATAAGCCATTTTGTCGGTTCCGGACGATTCTTGTCCTTGCGTATCACCATTATCGCTATAACGACAGCCGGTGCCAACGCCGCCGCTATCTTCAACCCAAGTCCTTCCACATGCATATAGATTAGTGACTGCAAATATACGATTTTATTCGGAATCAACCGCATGCGGCATGTATTTTTATAAAGTGAAACCTTTATATTATACGTATTTGGCAAGAGTATGAGTTAATAGTATATCAATTGGTTGCTACTTAATTAAAAAAAGATAGATTATGAAAAAAGTGATTTGGAGTCTGTTGGGAAGTGCTTTATTGGCCGGAACCATGGTGTGCGCGTGCTCGTCGCCGAAGGAGAATAAGGAGACCGCGGAGGAAACGGGGAATGAGCTGCCGGTTTACAATATCCCCTTCTCCAAGACATCGAAAGTGGAGAAAGCGGAAAAGAATGTCCTGGTGATTTCGGCCAGTCCTCGTCGTGGTGGAAATACCGACCTGCTTTGCGACCAGTTCGTGAAAGGCGCCAAGGAAGCGGGAGGGAACGTAGAGAAAATTTTCCTGGACGATTACCGTATCGATTTCTTCCATGAGCAGCATGAACTGAACGCCGACAGCATAGCTGAAGGCGATGACGCTCCTATGATCATCGACAAAATGGCGGCCGCCGACATCATCGTGCTCTCAAGTCCGGTGTATTACATGAACATCGACGGCCAGCTCAAGGCCCTTATGGACCGTTGCTACCGTCATGAAGGTCTCGGAAACAAGGAGTTCTACTATATCACGGCATGCGCCGATGCCGAGGAGAGCACAGCCAACACAGCCATATTCGCATTCCGTGGTTTTGTGGTGTGTCTCCCCAATCCCACCGAACGCGGAAGCGTGAAGGCCATAGGCATCGGCCGAAAAGGAGCCGTGACCGACTCCCAGTATGTGACCGAGGCCTACGAGCTCGGCAAGACCATCTGATTATTTACCGAGCAGGCGCCTGGCGAGGCGTCGGCTTTTAGAAACGTCGGCGTCGGTGATGTCGGGATGTTTGGCGGTGCCTCCCCGTTGTAATGTGGCTTTGACTTTTATACCCGAATAGGAAAGAATCTCGCGTATCGCACGGACCGTGCCCGATGATTGCCGGAAAATGCGGTTGAATGGCCACGGGGTGGTACAGGCCGTAATAATGACTGCGTTCTTACCTTTCATTAATGGTTTCGGAAAACGGGGAGTGTCCTCCATCATTCCGTAGACCAGACGGTCGAAAAGAAGTTTCAGCGTTCCCGGCATGTTTCCCCAATATGTGGGGGCCGCGATGATTATCCCGTCTGATTCCCGTAAAGCCTTAAGAACGCTAAGGGAATCGTCGGGAGGCAATATGCAGCGATGTTCCGATCTGCACCTCATGCATCCTGTGCATGCGGTCACTTTCAGATCCTGCACGCGGATTGTCTCGACATCGGCTCCTAAGCTTTTCGCTTCTTCGCCGGCCTTAGCCGCCAGACCGGATACCGTTCCTCCTTTCCGGGGCGAAGCGTCAAGTATTGTTATTTTCATCCTGTCTCATATTTTAACGCAAAATTATAAATAAATCTCCACGTATCATAAACCGGCATGAGATACGTAGAGATTTGTTTAGATTCAGCAGTTTTAATCCGATGGCGTACATTTGCGCGGAGCTTGCAATTTGATACATTTATTGTCTGGGTTTGAAATTGTTGAAACAAAAAACGGCGAAAATGGCAAGCATATATCAAAAAATAGTGTATGATTATGCATAATGGTTAATTTAGGGATATTGTAAGGCAAGATTATTTTTGATAAAATTATTGTGCTGTATCGCGGCATTGTGCATGGCGACTGAAATACAGGGCTCAAATTATCTGGCTATTTCCGGTACTGTGAAAGACAAGGATTCAAAAAAAGCGTCCGCGAATGTCAGCATCTCGTTGGATGGCTCCAATATCGGCACTGTCAGCAATAATGACGGCACATTCAGTCTTAGCGTTCCTGTTGAATATTCAAATGGAAATATCAAGGCCGAACAGCTGAGTTATTTCCTTTGTTATTATTTTACCATGGTTCGGCAATTTTAATTACCGAACCATGGTATCAATAGTTCGTTAAAAATTGAATATAGGCTAAGCGGCATCTGTCGCCAAGCC
>USIY01000192.1 GCA_900554845.1 uncultured Bacteroidales bacterium
TGGCAATCTTTATTAATCTTTTGGGCATCTTTGACCGCTTTCATCGGGACCAACCGAGCGGTTGCTCCCTCTTCAATCGGCCAAACCTGCTCCAAAATCTTAATAAATCTTACCATAAAAATTAGTTTAGACAACTTCATAATCAAACATCAGGATATGAAACGTATTATCTTTTCTTTAATTTTCAGCTTTATTGCCTTTGCCGTCAGCGCAGAAACCGCCGATAACGACGTAATACCCTCCGATCGTAATCACTGGACCATTACAGTATCATATGATGTCTCTATTCCGGGAAAATGGAAATTGGATAGCGGATCATTCAAAATGTTCAAGCCGGGGCACGGTGTAAGCGCGGGAGCGGATTACATGTTGCTGTTCGGCAACAATATCTTCTTTGAGCCGGGAGTCCGTCTATTTTTTGACACTTATAGGTACGACGACATAGTCCTTGGAGCCGATACTTCTAAGTCTGTTGATCCTCCGGTAAAAAAGACCGGATTACGCATACCTCTCACAGTGGGATATAAGTTCGACATCTTCAAGGACGGCAGCCTGTTTCTCTCCACCGGTCCGGAACCGACATTTGGCTTCACGGCCAGAACAAAAGTTGAGGAAGATCAGACTGAAATATTCGAAGAAAACATGTATAAGTCATTATTGCGACGCTATGATATTGCCTGGGACATTCGTGCCGCCATCATCATCAACCACTTTAGAGTTGATTTGACCGGAGCATTAGGAATGCTCGATATGATCAAAACCGATGCCAAGATGCATGAATATCGTATCAGCGTCGGATTGGGTTATGTTTTCTAATGCGTCCCATATATTTAAATTTCAACGATAAGCCTTTTTTAATCACCTATGTGGATTGGCTAAATGTGAATTAACAATTATTAACTATATGATATAGTTATAACTATAAAATATAGTTGTATATTTGCAGTATCAATTCTTGAAATATGGAAAAGCTGACTGCAAAAGAAGAAGAAGTGCTGGGGCTATTCTGGAAGAAAGGCCCGCTCTTTGTGAGAGAGATCGTTGAACTTTATGAGACCCCCAAACCTCATTTCAACACAATCTCGACGATCGTCCGTGCACTTGAAGAAAAGGGATATGTAGCACATACTCACGAAGGAAAATCATTCCGGTATCATGCCATTGTCGCTGAGGAGGATTTAGGAAAGAAATCTTTATCATCAATTGTAGGACGCTATTTCAAAAACTCTTACCTACGCGTCGTTTCGTCATTAGTGGAGGACGGAAATATACCTATAGAAGATCTAAGAAATCTACTCGATGAAGTGGAAAAGTCACATAAGGATAAAAAAGGCTGAATATGGGAGAACTATTATCATATTCTTTAACTGTATCGGTTATTATTTTGGTACTGTTTCCTGTATTGCACCAGATAGTAAACCGCAGCACAAATTTCCGCTTTAACCGGGCGGCCATACTTTGCGGATTGTTGATTTCGCTTACATTGCCGTTTATTTATAAAGTCATGGCAATAACATTCCCAATGGATGTGGCAGTTTTCAACTCGGAAGATATTAATATAAGCCCAACTGTTTCCGCAACGCAGGCTGTAATAAACAACAGTACAAGGACAGGAAGCGGTACATTTTCTTTCCAGTGGCTACCGACTGCGATTGTCATTTACTTTTTTGGTATAATTTTTTTATTTATTCGGGAAACCATCTCTTTTATCCGCTTATTCAAAATTTTGTCTCAATGTGAGAAGAGAAAAACTGACGACCGCATAATCTGTAGAATCACAGATAATAAAGTATCGCCTTTCAGTTGGGGCAATTATATCTTTCTCCCGGATTCAGAATTTGACAACTTGGGCTGTATATATATCCATGAAAAGGCCCACGCCGACAAAAAGCACTGGCTCGACATCATATTGGCGGATCTTTTCTGCATCTTGCTATGGTACAATCCCCTTTCATGGATGACGAAACAACTGATGAAACTAAACCATGAATTTGACGCAGACAGTGCCGTGATTCGTTCGGGAATGGACGTATACGAATATCAGCGTTTGCTTGTCGTCAAAGCAATGGGGCGAAGATCCTTTCCTGTTGCCAATGGTTTTACCGCCGATAATCGAAGATTTCGCAAAAGAGTCCTCATAATGAACAAAAGGCATTCTTCAAAGAAGCCACTGTTGATTGCCATTTTTGCGATTCCTTCATCAGTCTTGGCATGTATGGCCATGTCTATGCCAATTCCCTCAAAACTTCTTTCAGAAATTTCTGATTATAGTTTTTACGGAGAAACATCGTCTCCCAAATTAACCTCTCACCTTACCTCACACAAAGTCCCTATTGAAAATGCCGTGCGGGAAACATATCCTGATACCGTTACAATAATTCCATCTCCTATTAAGGACCAGGCTGCTCTGAACGACATTATCAAGTTCTCCATTGAAACCATACAATTTAAAAAGAATACAAAAGTGAATGTTGAGATTGTCGTGGATGAGGATGGTAAAGTCAAGGATGTTATCACTGACTCCCCCGGAGGTGCAGATATAGCTACGGCTATCGAAAAGAATTTAAACGGCATTCGATTTGAACAGATGACATACAATGGGAGGCCGGTGAAGGTCCATTTCAATGTTCCGATCCAGATAGAGAAAACAAAGTAATATTCTTCGTAGGTACTAAAGTTTTAGATACTTGCTTATAACCTAATCGGGGGCCAAATCATTGGTTTCCAGGCACACTCTAACCCCCATGAGAAAGGCTTTTCTTATTCTGATTATCACATTATTCTCTGTGTTCTTGGCAATTAGTCAGAACATCATTACCGGTGTCGTCAAGGATATCCGGAATAAAGACGTGGACTTTGCCAGCGTCATAGCTTCACCGGCCAATGCTCCGAAAACAATATTGGCATCTGCTTTTACAGATGAAAACGGCAAGTTCCAAATGTCGGTTAAAAGCGAGTGCGACAGCCTTATTCTCAAAGCGGCGAGTGTCGAGATTGCTCCGGCGCAGATTACAGTACCTAACCGCACCGGCTCCTATGAAATTATTGTCGAAAACCGAGCCGTCGAATTGAAAGAGGTTGTCGTAAGGTCTAAAAAAATCTATTCACAAGGCGACACAATCAACTATAATGTCGGCTCTTTTCTTTCACAGACAGACCAGTCCATTGCTGACGTATTGAAAAAGATGCCTGGCATATCTGTGTCGGATGCCGGACAAATCTCATATCAGGGCAAGCCGATTAAAAACCTGTATATCGAGGGACTTGACCTTATGAAAGGACATTACGGCATAGCCACCAACAACATCGACCCCAACAACATCGCTACTGTGCAGGTGCTTGAAAACCATCAGGATATCAAGGCACTTAAAGGGCTACGCCCGGAGGAACAGGCATCCATCAATCTGCGGCTAAAAGAGGGTGTCAAAGGCGTATTCAACCTTATAACCACCCTCGGTGGCGGCTATGGCGACGAAGGATTGTGGAACAACTCGGCTATCGCCACATATTTCCGACGGTACAGCCAGTTTCTCGCCACCTACAAGGGCAACAATACCGGCGAGGATTTGTCGCAGGAACTTTATTCCTTCGACAACGATTATTCGCGCACAAGCAATATCTCGTCGATTTCCATGCCGTCGGCTCCAGGCATTGACAAACGGTTCTATTACTTCAACCGCTCCCATAACGCTACTTTCAATAACGTATATCGTGTAGGTAAGTCGGGAGAGTTCGGTATAAACGCCGCTTATCTTAACGACCGCGATACCCGTCGCAACAGTTCGTCAATCACAAATTTTCTTCCTGACGGAAGTCAGAACATCGTGGACGAGGTCATGCAAGGGACCGCCCGTATGCAGAAGGCATACGGTGACCTTACATATCTGAACAACGGCGATGAAAACTACCTGAAGGAACAACTGAAATTCGACTGGAGCACGACTGACGCTGACAGCCGTATTCTTGCCGGAGACGATGACATAGCGCAGATCGGGAAAACGGACACATACAGACTGCTCAACAAATTCCACATAACGCACCGGAATTCGGAGGAGCGTGGATTTGAGATTTCGTCACTTGTCAACATGGAGAAACGACCACACAGCCTGTCCGTCTCCCCGAATCTTTTCCCGGATATGATAACGGGCGATATGCTATATCAGCACGTTGACTTCCGAAATATATCCACCGAAAACAGCGCGGGATTATTGTCGGCTCTTAAAGTCGGCAACTTCACCTTACACCCGTCGGCAATCGTCAACTATCATCACAACGCGCTCGAAAGCAGCCTTGACGCGATGCGCAATGATCTTACGCTTGATTATCTCGATGCCGGCCTCGGAGCAGAAATAATGTTCACTACCCGAAAATTCCATGCTTCGCTCTATGTGCCGATGAAATACAGATTATTCCGGCTTGACAACAAATTGGACGGTATCATCACAGACAAAAACCGCTTCCTGGTGGAGCCTTCATTAAACCTGACGTATAAAGTCAACAGCAGTCATAATCTTAACGCTTCCGCCGCGATGAATTATATGACACCCTCCATCGAGACATTATATTCAGGCTACATCCTGACTTCATACCGTCAACTGTCGGCTTATGATGTAGCCGGTCTATATGAAGGCATGAATCAGCACTATGCGCTGAAATATGATTTCAAAACACTACTGTCCACTAAAAATGGACGTGGTTAAAAATTAAATAAATTCGGTTCACT
>USIY01000193.1 GCA_900554845.1 uncultured Bacteroidales bacterium
CCTGCACCCCGCGTACATGGATTTTCTTATAGCCGGCCTTCTCTCCGAAGGCTTCATCAAGAGCCGAATGAAATTCTACGATAGTGCAGCTATGGAGGACATGGGCCTTGTCAAGCGCGATATAAAGCATCGCAATGTCCTTGGCTCTTTTCTTTACGGTGACGCGTTCTTCAATCAAGTCGAGCAAATAATCATCCGTCAGAAGTTCTTTAAGCGGTTTACGTTCCGCCACTCTTGCCTTAGGCTTTTTCTTTTCGGCGGCCCCGACAATTTCAGAATCATCTACGGTGGCAGGTGATTTGAATTTGCTGACGGTTTTAAGGGTTACTGTGGGTATTACGCCAAGATCATCCTGTTCTTCACAGAATCGGCGCCAATCATCTTCGGTACGTGCATCTATGGATAAACTGGTTTTTATAACGCTCTTGATGACAAGTTTGGAGGCCATACGACGCAGGAAACTCAATTTGCCGCTCCTGATAAGCTCCTCTCCAAGTTCAACCATACACTCGAAGCTGCGGCCGCGGAACAGCCAAGCGAGCATCGGAGGAATCATGGAATCAGGCAAAGGGTTCTCGAATCCGGCAAGTAATATGTTGCCGACCTTTGCCTCATGGAGCATTTCTTCAAGATTCTTGAAATCTGTTGCCCGGTCATCTTTCATGCGGAGTATGACCGCTTTCTTAAAACCGGGAGCGAGTTTGCTTGCGAAATCAAATACGCGCTCAAAGCCGATGCCGTCGGCTGAGTGCATCATCTCTGTGAAATCGCAATATTCTTCGTAGTTTTTGGAAATCCACTCGTCGAGCAGTTCCTTGTGTTTAAGTGGTGGGGCAGTGTCGGCGCTCATTGGCAAAATTTGATTTAACGGGAGTCAACATTAACTCACAATTCTTAAAACATCCAATAGCGTTCACTTGTTCACGCGATTGAATGTCGCCGACATTCACCATCGCCCAACGACATTCAAAAACATAAAAAATTAATGTCGGTGGGGTGTAAGATTCAGTTTGGTGGACAATTTGTGGACAATATGCCTATAGCGAAAAACTCAACTACTTGATTTATAAGTAGTTGAGTTTCAAATAAGTGACCCCGGAGAGGCTCGAACTCTCGACCCACTGATTAAGAGTCAGTTGCTCTACCAGCCTTCGAGGTCGATACCTTGGCGCCGTCGACATTGCGGAATCCCAACAGGGTCTCGCTTTGCGACAGACTCGTCAGCGCCTTGGGCATCTCTCCGATGTTGAATCCGCATTTTGTGCAACGCAATTCCTCGTGGGACGTGCTTCTCTGTCCGCATTTGGGACATGTTATGACCAACGGCATTCCGCATTCCTTGCAGACCGATGCGTTCTTGTCGTTGATGCTTCCGCAGAAACGGCAAGTCATCGCGTTGCTCGATATGCCGCCGTCCACTATAGTTATCTCCTTGCCCTCGGCGTAATCCCATATGAGGCCCTCGGCCTTTTCAAGCGACATCCCGTTTTTGGTGCATTCCTCCACAAGCATCTTGTACTGCCCGGGCTGGATCAGTTTGCCGGTGGAGGCAATCTGGTCGATCATGCGGGCGATGCCCTGGAACGCTTCGTAATTGAGGGTCTTGTCGTAATCCTGACGTTTCTCGTCGGTGTAAAGCCAGGTCTTGATCATGCCGGTCAGATTCTTTCCGGCGTTTCCGGTGGCGGATATGGATCCGCGCGTTATTTCAGTATAGAGCTCTTCGTTGCGTTTCTTTATGTCGGCGATTGAGGCCGACTTCCTAAGCCCGAGAAAATCATACAGGTCCGCTTTCCCGACGATTTTCAGTTCGTCGGTAATTCCTTTGTAGATGAATCGGTCGATCAGTTTCCCTTTGTCGGTGTTGACGGGACGTGGACGGCGTTTGGCCTTTATGCGTGCGCCGAGGATCCGCAGTATCTCGTCAAGCGTAAAAGCCGGATTCTTTTTCTGCAGGGCCTTCAGGTGCGTCTCTTCTATCTCTCCGTTGACGACGAAGATCCGGGCCTCGTCGCGAAGAGCCTTTTCCTGGGCCTTTTTCTCCTCTTTCAGCAGATTCTTGTACAATTTCCTGTGTTCGTCCAGCATGTTGGGATTGGCCTGCTTCTCAGCCTCCAGTTCCTTGATCTGGTCCAGCTTCATTTTAGCGCGCTCCGGCTGCTGCGACATCTTGTTTGTCCACTTCTGTTTTTCCTTCAACAGAGCGGCGAGAACCGTATTGTCCGATTCACCGGGATCCAACCCGAGAAATTTGAATATGTTGATAGCCATAAGGTCTTATAATTTACTACATGTAAGGGAGCGTCTTATTTCCTGAGTGATATTGAAGCTGCGCTTCCGGATTCTGAAAGTTCCTGGGCGATCGTCCCGAACGATTCCGTGAGGGAATCCAGATCGGTCATCGCCGAGATTGTGGATATGCGGCGCAGAAACTCCTCATCGGCGCTTCCTATGCCTATGCCGATGATGTCGATGCCTTTGTCACGGCATTTGTCAGAGTGCTTGACGGCTTTCCGACATGCCGAATTGTCCCAATATCCGTCCGTGAGTATCAACATGATGCATTTCATCTGCTTGCATATTTTATGCATTATGTCGTAGCAGTATGACACCGGGTCGGCCTCGTTGCCGTAGCCCAGACGGCTGCCGATGTTGAGCCTCTTGTCAATCAGGACGTTGAGCGTGTCCTCGTTATTGCATGGCTTGTCGTAAAGTTCCACTTTGTCCGAGAATCCCACAATGGCTATTTCCGAGGAAGCAAGATTGATATTGCGGATGAATTCCTTGGAGGCTTCGCGCGCGGTCTTGATTCGTTCCCCCGCCATGCTTCCCGACAGGTCGATGCACAGATACACGCACATCGGTTCGCCGGCACCCTTGGGGCGGCCGTACAGCCAGCCCATGTCATCGGGCAATTCCTGTTTCTCCACGCGCAGCGGTTGTTCTCCGCGGGACGTGACCTGGGACGCCGAAACGTTGATTATGCCGTTCTCGTCGTAGGAGTATCCGACGTTTATCACGGCCGGCAGCTGCGAGGGAACCATGCCGCTGATCACATAGTGGCCCACCACCGTGCAGTCCGTGATTTCGGAAGTCTCTCCCTGGGTCACGTAAATATCCATGGTTTGGTCCGGCTTTTTGACTTTCAGCTGGAAAGGACGTCGTTCGGTGACCGGGATGGTCCGGTTGCGTGGAATGATGATTGAATTGACGTATCTGTCACCCTCCTGGCTTACCGCCACTGCTCCGAGGCTGTGACTCATTACATCCTGAATGCGGATGTCGCCTCCGGGAAGGGTGAATTTGGGTTTGCCGGAGCTTCCCGGGAGCCCGAATCGGCGCGCCTGGGCCTCCATGTCAAGCGCGGCCTGGATTCCGGCGCCGATGCAGACGGCCTCGTCGACATTGACGCCCCTGAGCGGTTCTTTGCCCGACATCTTCCGAACCCAGTCGGACACGATCGTCATTTTGGTGGAGCCTCCCACCAAAAGCACGCCGTCCAGTTCGTTCCATGTCATGCCGGCTTCTCTGAGGACATCTTCCGTTTTCTGCTGGGTGTTCTCCATCAGATGCGCGGTGATCTCCTGGAACATGTCGCGTGTCAGAACGTAACGGCCGCGACAACCGTTATATCTTAAATTGATTACGGCCTGAGTGGCGGAAGAAAGTTGTTTTTTCGCATTTTCAGCCATGAAAAGCAGGTCGTTGAAGGTCTCAGTGTCCTCCAGAGGGTCCATTCCGTGCTCGCTTTCGAAACGGTCCGCCACATAGCTCACTATGCGGTCGTCCCAGTCCTTGCCGCCGAGTTTGTGGTCGCCTCCGGTGGCGATTACACGCATCACGCCCTCCTTGACTTCAAGCACCGTAACGTCGAAGGTGCCTCCGCCAAGATCATAAACCAACAGGCGGCAGTCGTGATTCTGATTCACACCGTAGGTGATCGCCGCGGCTGTCGGTTCGTTGATGATTCGCAAAACGTCAAGGCCCGCCTTACGCGCGGCCTTGACTGTTTCGTTTCGTTGAAGATCATTGAAATAGGCGGGGACGGTGATCACGGCTTTGCGCACGGGGCCTCCCAAAGCTTTTTCGGCTTCGTTACGCAAATGTGCCAGCAGAATCGCCGACAGATCCGTGGCGGAATGGCTGCGGCCGTTCACGGTATAGGAGAAACTGCTGTCGCCCATGAACCGTTTGAAGAACACGGCGACCTCCGCTCCGGCGTTGGTCATCATGTCCTTCGCTTCTGCTCCCACAAGGATGCCGCCGTCCGGATCGAAATATACAGCGGAGGGAGTGAGTCGTTCTCCCTCGCTGTTTTTAAGCACTACCGGCTTCCCGTAGGAATCGATTGTGGATACGGCGGAATATGTGGTGCCTAAGTCTATTCCAATGAAATTTTCCATGATCTGATTATCCGAGTGAAATACCTGTGACTATGGTTTTCGCCTCCTCGATCTCCTCCTGTGTCATGGCGTCCTTGAGCTGCACCTCGATGTGAACCGTCACGCCGTTGGGACGGGACATGTCGGTGGCGTCGATGCTGAGAAGTCCTTCGGCGTCGATCTTGAGCTTAAGCTCGATGGGGGAGTGAGCGGGGAGGTTCGGGGGAAGGGGCTCCAGGAAACCGTCGGTAAGCAGTGTGGCGTCCTCGTCGGCCACGACATTGTCGGGAGTCTGGTCCTGCGAATATTTGTCCTCGAAGATGCTCAGCTGCAC
>USIY01000194.1 GCA_900554845.1 uncultured Bacteroidales bacterium
AGTGAACCGAATTTATTTAATTTTTAACCACGTCCATTTTTAGTGGACAGTAGTGGAAGTTAATGTAAGAAGAATTGCGATGAAATGCCAGGATATATCATGCTTTGGCTCATGTTTGATTAATCATTTACCATGTCATCTAATGCCTCGATTAGTGCTTGATATTCTTTCTTGTAGCGTTCAATACGGGCATAATCTTTATCAGTCGGCTCCGAGATGCGGGTAATATCAAGGTTGTTTCTTAAATCGTTCAGTTTGACTTTCAAGGCGAGGAGATTGCTTGATATGCGACTGATGTATTCTTCTCTTGACGGGGCGGTATGATGATTGAGAAGTGTCAATGCCGTTTTAATTTCTTTCCGCTCTTCATCGGTTATGACGTGTGTTGGTTCGGAGGGATAAACAGCTATGTCTTCCATCCACTCTTTCCACCATTTTTCCTCATACCAATGCTTGTTAAGGTTGTCTACAACTCTCGATATTTCCTCATCGAGCAATTTCATTACATCCTCTACTGTTACATCGCAATCTTCGGAAGCGTCATGCAGAAAACCTACTACCTTTTCTTTCCAATCAGATCCTGCATCGGCAACTTCCAGAAGATGAGATTCAAAATAGTCGTGGCCACCTTTGTCTACCTGTCCTTTGTGCAACTTTTGAGCCTCCAATCCTGCGGCATATACGATTTTTGTCATGTAGCCCATGTCATTTTCCAAACTGTCTATCCGCCGTCTGGCTTCTTCAGCGTCGAAGGTCGCAATATAATCATAATATTGACGCATAAGCATCTCCGTCTCTGACATTGGATCCATGAAATTGAACAGCGTGTTCATATACTCATCCATATAGTTTAGATCTCTTTCCTGCGTAGCGATAAACCCGGCAAGCATAGTATTGACTTGCCTGAACTGTGCATTATTCATCTCCATTATAGGACGAAACGTCTCTATCAATTCTTTCGATGTTATCGGATCTTCCATAAGGACTTTAAAATTATTATCTTATTCAATGACTTCCCATGTGCCGGATTTTTCAGAACCTAATCGACGGATTTTGCCATCTGCTTTAAGTTTTTCAATAATTCGGAACATTGAAGTCTTTGATTTGTCAAATAATTTCGACAACTGTTTTACGCTAACTCTCTTGTCGACTCGCATTTTATCCAGTATCAATTTTTCTATATCTTCAGATTGTTCCGCATCGTTCCGCATCGTTCCGCTTATCGTTCCACCGTTCCGTTTATCGTTCCGCATCGTTCCATTGGAGTCATTGTTAGTGACATCTTCTGAAACAGTTACTATGACATGAGGCTTTTTATCTATGACATCTGTGCCATTTTCTATGACATCGGCATTATGAACAACCACCTTGAAGGTCGTGTAATCGCCAAGCAAGAATTCAGCAGGATTACTTTTGTTTTCTTCAAGAAGCGTCGAAACTGTATTGACACCACTTCCAAAGCGATTGACATAGCCAAGATTCAGCATTATCTCGGCAATGTTCGGATTGCGGTAGTCGGTCTCATTCGGAAAGTTCTCCAGATTCACTTTGCCATATAGATTGCCGGGATTGTCAATCTCTATGCGGTCACTGTACTCGTAAAACTTTATCGGAGAGTTATTTCCGTTATACGCTCTATGCATCACGGCATTCATGGCAAGCTCGCGTATTGCCTCCCATGGATAATTGATGCGAGGTTCTTCACGGAGTACACTGACAAATTCCGGACGTTTATTCTCAATGGAATACTTGATGAAATATTCCAACTCTTTAAGCATCGTTATAAGGTTGCCCTTGAAACGGTTTTCTTTCAATACCTTGGTTGCGCGTGTAGTTCCCGCAAACTTAACATACTGAATGTATGCGCCCGGAATAAAATATTGAGGATCATTACCCAACAACAAAATCCCAGCATAGTTAGGGCAGTTAAACCGAGTGTCAAACAGACGCAATGATGCCATCTGCTGAATCGGCGTGCGCTTATCCTTAGCTAATGTCGCGGACGAAACAGCTTTGGGCAGATACTCTTTCTTGAATAACTCCACGTCTATGTCATCAATAGTAGCTTCACGGCATGGACGTCCATCGAAAGAAGAACTATGTATTTGGCCTTTTTCAGTCAGGATTCGTTCCTCCTCCGTATTTGCCTCGGCTTTTCTGGCTCCGATTCTAATCCAAATCACGCCCTTATACCTGACAGGAGTATCCTCGCTTGGCTGAACTTCTATGACGGCAATTTCTCCTTCAGGAAAAGACTCCTTGTATACCATCATAGCGGGCGGTGGAAGTATTGTTCCGGAATTGCGGAGTCCTGCGTATGAACGCAACTGTTCGTCGGTAAATGTCTGCCCCATCGAGATTTCCGTCATCATCGGCACCAATCATAAAATAACCAGGTTTCTTCGTGTTGCGGATATCGTTGGCAAACGCACATATTACCTCTGACATCTTCTTAGTGTTGTCAGTGGACAATGTGCGCTCCACGCGCTCATTCTCAATGTCGCTCAAAAGCAACCGTATTTCATCTTTTGTCAGAGGCATATCATTATAGTTATATGTGCAAAATTACTCATAATTTGCGTGTTATACAAACAATAAGGCAACTTATATTTTTGGTGGAAGCCTGGGATTTCAAGTTATTCCAATGAAAAAAACTTTAGTGATTTCTCTTGCAAATAAGAAGTGAGAAACTGGAGTCCCTTCAAGTGTGATAAGGTCTAATAATATTGTCTACTTGAGGTGAAAGGTCTTTCTTTTGGTAAGGATGGGAGGATGGAAGGATTGGGAGAGAGGGGAGGGATAGGAGGGGTAGGAGTGAGTGGGAAGGATTGGGAGAGATGGGAGAGATGGGAGTGAGTGGGGAGGATGGGAGGATTGGGAAGTGTGAGAATGCTTGAAGCTTACTCTACTATTATTTCTCCAAATATTCTCAAATCATTACTTTATATTGTCATGATTTTCATTTTCTTACAAGGATTGAGTCCAAGGTTGTGTTTTACAGCATAAAAGGATTGCGGTATCATTATTTTTTAGTAATTTGCACGAGCATAAACAGCAAAATAACTGATGATATGGACTTCTTGAAACGCAAAGGGGATTATCGGAATCTGATTGTCTATAAGAAAGCGGAATGCATTTATGATCTGACGTATTATTTTGTGGGTCGTTATCTGGGGAAGGGGATCGTACGGTTGATCAGATGTTGCAGGCCGCACGTAGCGGCAAGCAGAACATCATCGAGGGGTCCGCGGCTTCCACTACATCCCGTGAAACCGAAATTAAGCTGTTTAATGTTGCGAAAGCGAGTTTTGACGAACTGCTTGCTGACTATAATGATTATCTTCGGGTAAGAGAATTAGCGGTATGGTCTGATGAAAAGATGCAAAAGGTCAGGGAATTTTGCAGGGAGCACAATGATTCTGCATTCTATCGCGGCATTGCGCCGCTGCGCGACGATGCAACTCTGGCGAATTTATGCGTCACAATGATACATCAGGAGATGTATTTGTTGCTGCGTCTGATAGAAAGAGCCAAGAGTGATTTTCTCAGAAATGGAGGCGTCAGAGAAGAAATGTCACGCGCAAGGCGCGAATACCGGGGATGGCAGCAAAGAGAGATGACAGCGGATGGTGGGAAGAGTGGGAGTGATGGGAATGGTGGGAGTAGTGGGAGTAGTGGGAGTAGTGGGAAGAATGGGAGTGATGGGAATGGTGGGAGTAGTGGGAAGAGTGGGATTGATGGGAGAAGATAAGCGTTCTCGGATTTCCTCTGACTTCTCAATCTTCCCAATTTCCTCAATCTTCCCAATTTCCTCAATCTTCCCAATTTTCTCAATCTTCCCAATTCTCTCAATTATCCCAATCCTCTCATTTCTCTCACTCCTCCCAAATCCCCATAGAAATCCCGGGGCTGATTTCATAGGCATATTGGCCTGAAATCAACTCCGGGATCGAGTTTGTGTCTCTGACGAGGACGTAAGTCCTTGGCGGAAGGTTTGTCGAGAGAGACGTGCGTTTACATTCTGGTCAGTACGAATTCCTGTCCGTTGAATGTGCCGGTCAGCTTGTTGCCGTCTATCTTGACGTTCGTAATCTTCTGCTCCATGGCTGTCATAGAGGTCTTGGTCTGCTCAAGAATCGCGTCGGTAGTGGCCTGGTCCAGACCTTCCACCTCAAATGTGCTGAAATTGAAATCCTGGGGATTGAATTTGAAGGTGATGGTGTTGTTCTGGAATGTGTATTTGCATACTCCGTCGGCCACCATTTTCATACGCGGCGTAGAAGAGTTGCTCATATCCATATGCTGCGACAAGGTGCCGTCGGCATGGAAATCGTAAATGGTCACGATCTTAACACCTTGTTCGTCCACTGTCTGCTGCCATTTGCCGACCAAAGAGTCATTGGCGCTCATCGAGCAACTGATCACCACGAGCATCACCAACGTAAAGAGATACCTGACGCCCGTCATTACTTTTTTCATAGTCAAAAAATATTAGTTTATCTGCAAATATATAAAAAATCCGTCAATAATACCTTAATTTGTCTGAAAATCATCCGACTCGTATTAATCCAGGGGTATATCGCGTACCGTAAGGGTTGCGATGCCATAGGACTCGGAGGTAGGCATGTCGCGGAAAGTCATCGTGAAAACCGGTATGCGTCCTGCGGAGGGATTGAAATCGGGTGACTTGACGGTGAATTTCAT